>JAWOEJ010000248.1:0-4896 GCA_046482845.1 Desulfobacteraceae bacterium
GATTTTTTCACTGTCATAATCGGAAATCGGATCAAGGCACAGTGCATCATATTGACGCATTTTCCGTTGGTCTATGAATCCCTCATGATGAAGGCCCGATGCTGTTTCGTGGACAGCTTCCAAAATATCACTTTTTGTTTTCATGGCAAATCTCCTGAAGCTCATCCCGTTGACAGGCTGAATCCAGTGCAATAGCTGACATGGATAGCAAATCATCTGCCAAAAGTTTCAGAGCTTCTTTTTCCCTGTCCCTCGTATTTATTCGTCCTGCCTGAAATCATTGACAAATCTTCAACCCTCCATTATAGTCCCGGCATTATGGAAACTATATTTTTCACAATTTTTGTCTGTGTTTTGCTGCTGTCACAGGACAAAAAGCTTCTGCTTGAGAACCATACCATGCCCTGCGGCAGCAGCTTGCAATTATGAAACAAAAGACCAAACGGCCAAAGATCCGAGTCAGGGATCGGATTTTTTAACCCAAATAACCACAAGGACCTTATTGAAAAATGCCACAACTATCAGCCATCACCAAGCAAAGCCATGCCGATAAATCCTGGACCAGATTTTCGTCCTATTCTTTTGCCACCAAATCCAGCATTGCCTCCCTGGTGGGTGCAGAAATAGCCAAAGCAGTAACAGGAGGCTTGCCCCTGGCTTTTGTAAAAGAACAGGACAGATTTTTTCTGGCTGCGGTGTTGTCCCTTACTCCCGGCACCAATCTGTTTGTAGCCCGAAACGGTAAATGGCTTGGAGAATACATCCCATCTGTCTTCCGCAGTTATCCTTTCATGTTGGGAAAGGCCGAAGGGAACGACAATCCGATCCTGTGCGTGGATGAAGACTCCGGCCTTGTCAAAGATGACAAAAGCGCTGAACCGTTTTTTGATGACCAGGGGGAGCTTTCCAAGTCAATACAGGATATCCTGAACTTTCTGTCCCAGATTGAGAAAAACAAAAGACAGACAGTACGGGCTGTGTCCGCCCTGGCAGAAACCGGAGTCATCACTGAATGGCTCCTGAAAATAAAGCAAGGCGATCAGGAAAAACCCGTCACCGGCCTGTATCGGATAGATGAAGCAAAACTCAACTTCCTGGAAGATGAAAAGTTATTGAAAATTCGCAAGGCAGGGGCACTGCCCATTGCTTATGCCCAGATTTTATCCATGGGCAATATTCAGAATTTTGCACAACTGGCAAAGGCTCATGAACAGCTGAAAAAGCCAGGACCGGGCATCCAGCCTATCCTGGGAGATGATGATATGATCTCATTTCAATAATATCAAAAAACTTTTACCCGTGGCAGAGCAGTCCCTCATGCTCAAGGCACAGTTTTTTGAATTGATGAGCAGGATTGGAACTTCAGTTCGGTAAATAATTATATGCAGGGTCAAGAGACCGGCTGTTCCTTGACTGGCTTGGTCAGAGCCGGTGTCTCTGTAAAGTGGAAAAATTAATTCTGCTGGTTGCGGGCTTTTTTTATGGCTTCAAGAAAAGGGTTAGTACTCCCGCTGTTGAGATTTTTGCCTGATTTTGAATTGTTATGAGTTGATTTTTTCATAGCCGCATCTTTAATTGCTTTAATAAAGGGATTTTCCGACGGATTGGTCGGCTTGTTGTCATTTGAGGTGTTGTCTGAGGAACCAGCAGTGTTCGTTCTGGTGTTTGAGGAGGACTTTTTCTGGGTTGGACTTGAGGGTACCGTGTTTTGTCCCTGGGAAGACGTACTGCTGCCCGAGGGGTTCTGTGGTGTCGGGCTTTCCCCGGCTCCGTTCTGGTCTTCACCGAGCTTCTGTTCAGGTATCACCTGGGGAGCGGGTCTGTCGCTTCTGTCCTTGAAAAGATTGATCTGCACCTTATCCTCTTTTCCGGCAAGGATGATATAATTGGGGTGGATTTCCTTTATTGCGTAATTATCTATAACGGTGTCCCCTTCCTGGTACAGCACACTGGCTGTTTCATCCCTGTCTGATTTGTTTCTGATCAGCGCTTTTATGGATGCCCTGGTTTTTATCACTCCGGAAAAGTTCAGCAGGCGGTCAATTTTTTTTAGAAGCCGCTTTTGTTCAATTGTGGTTTTTTTTTCGTTTTTTTCCTCTTTTTCCGTTATCGTATCAGGCTTAGGGCTGAAAATATGTTGCTGGACCATGAGCGGGAGCAGTTCAGGTTCCTCTGCCGCCTTAGCACTGGGAAGTAAAAGTATCAACCAAAGCAGGGGGATAAGTTTTTTTTGAATATTTATCATTTTTTTCTCTTTATGGGTTTTACGTTCTATCATTAGATGATCAAGCTATACCTGACCCTGTTCTACACTCTGTTTGTTTTTTTGAAAACCCCATGGCTTTGAGAAGGGGCTTTTGTTCAGGCATTACTTACTTTATAAAGGATTATCCGTGAACAGTCAAATTCTTTGAATAGGTGGCAGGATTGGAACTTCAGTTCGGTAAGCTTTTTAAAATACTATAGATGATCACATCATGATTTTATTGATGATTATTTCATTTTTCTGCGGTGTATCAGGTGCTTTGCTGATTTATCACAAAGGGTTTCAGGCGGGGTTTACAGATCAGCCCAATCAAAGAAGTTCGCATACAAAGCCCACGCCCAGGGGCGGGGCAATAGGTGTGGTTTTAGCCTTTATCATTGCTTCCCTCTGGTATGACCTGGATGCGTTATTTGTGATACCTGTTCTTGCTGTTTCCCTTTCAGGGCTGGCAGATGACCGCATGGAGCTGTCTGCCGGGGTAAGGCTGTTGATTCAGATTTCTGCAGGATGCGTGCTTGTTTATGGTCTTGATTTCTGGTATATTCCTATGTGGATTTTAATGTTCTGGGTTTTTTTTATAACAGGAACGGCCAATTGCACAAATTTTATGGACGGCATTAACGGGATTGCCGCTTTAACCGGAATCTCCGCTTTTTTACTGCTGGCCTTTTATTTACAGCTGACAGGAAAACTGGATGATTATACAAGGGTTTCCCTGTGTGTTGCCGTTGCCCTGATGGGTTTTCTTCCCTTTAATTTTCCCAGAGCAAGGGTTTTTATGGGAGATACAGGCAGTCTTTTAATCGGGTTTATGTTTGGAGGGTTAGTTTGTCGATTTTCAGGCAGTCTGCATGAATTTTTTATCCTTGCATCATTTTTTTTCCCGTTTTATAGTGATGAACTGACAACCATGGCCGTAAGGATCAAGAAAGGAGAAAACCTGTTGACTGCCCATAGACGTCATTTATACCAGATACTTGTCAATGAGGCGGGGTTTTCTCATTTCAGGGTGGCAGGTTTATATGTGGGCCTCCAGCTTTTTGTGGGCGTATCCGTCCTTTTACTCCATAAAATGGATACAAAATGGACTGTCTCTTTGTTAGTGATGTTTTTTATCCTTTTTTCAACCTGCAGTGTTTTTGTCAGGCAGAAATACCATGAAACTTAAACCCGGCTGTTTTTACAGAAATCTGTTGATTGTTTTTATGATAGATGCACTGCTGGTCATATCGGCTATTCTGGTTTCCTATATGATCCGGTTTGATCTTGATGTGCCCGAGTATATGCAGGCCGGCCTGTTCAGCGTTTTTCCCCTGGTTGTGCTGGTAAAAATGCCTGTTTTTTATTTTCTTGATCTGTACAGGGGGATGTGGCGCTATACCAGCACACTTGATATTGTAAAGATCATTAAAGCCTCAAGCCTTGCCACCCTTATTTTGACTGTTTTTGTTCTTTTTGTTCATAATTTCGGTGGATTTTCCAGGTCTGTGTTTATCATGGACTGGGGAATTACCATTGTTTTTCTATCAGGTTTCAGGCTCTGTGTAAGGTTTTACTACGACAACAGATCAAACAGCAGTGTAAAAAATACCAAGGGATTGTCTACCCTGATCAAAGAGCTTTTTGTAAAAAAGAAAGGGGTTAAAAAGCTTTTGATTATCGGTGCCGGCAATTGCGGACAGAAAATTGCCAAAGAGATAATGAACAATTCCGGTTTAAAGTATGATGTTGTCGGGTTTCTCGATGATCATACAGAAAAGGTAGGGAAAAAAATTCACGGTATTCCGGTTTTAAATTTTATTGAAAATCTCAGTAATGTTGCAGCCAAGGTCGGCGCCCAGGAAATTTTGATCGCGGTTCCCTCAGCAGAATCTGCTCAGATGAGACGGATAATTGACATCTGCAGGGAGAGCGGCCTGGAATTTAAAATCGTACCGGATATGGCAGAATTGATCAACGGCAATGTAACGGTTCATGCCAGCCGGAATATTTCATTCAGGGATCTCCTGGGCAGGGAGCCGGTCAAGCTTGATCAGAATAAAGTGGGCAGATATATTAAGGGGCATACAATTATTGTAACCGGGGCAGGGGGGTCAATCGGATCGGAACTGTGCCGGCAGATATGCCGGTTTGATCCAAAACGGCTTATTTTGTTTGACAATGCGGAAACCCCGCTTTATCAGATTGATCTGGAACTGAAAAGGTATTTTATTCATGTTGACATTGTTCCGGTGCTCGGGGATATTCAGATTAGAAACGAACTGGATGCAGTGCTTGCAAAATATGCTCCCCATTCATTTTTTCATGCGGCAGCGTACAAACATGTGCCCATGCTTGAATTTCATCCCTGGAAAGCTGTTTCAAACAATGTGATTGGAACGGTTAATGCTGTGGAAAGCGCTAAAGCGAACAGGGTTCAGCGGTTTGTCCTCATGTCAACGGACAAGGCAGTCCGGCCGGCCAGTATTATGGGGGTAACCAAACGGATTGCTGAAATATTTGTTCAGAACCAGAATGCATTGCCTTCTGTTTTAACCCAGTTCATGATTGTCCGTTTCGGTAATGTGGCAGGCAGTGCAGGCAGCGTTGTTCCCCTGTTCAAAAGACAGATCAGGGACGGCGGTCCGGTC
>JAWOEJ010000132.1:0-8632 GCA_046482845.1 Desulfobacteraceae bacterium
GGCATCACCGGCTTGCACAACATGGACGGAAATCTGTACCAGCTCGACCTGCTATCCGAGATGGAGGCCGACGGCACGCATGACAATGGCATCTACTTTTAGTTTTGTAATATCGTCCTGGATTACTTTTAGTTTTGAAAATACAGATTCCATTTTTAATGTTGTGTTCTAATGTTATGTTCCGGTCGGCAGGAAAAAACAGATTCAGCTACCACGAGACAATATCAAAATCACAGTCTGTAATTTCAGCAATACCCATGGATTCAGCTGCGTTTAAGATCTTGTCGATTTTTGAGTTGATCTGTCTGCTGCTGTTGCCCACCAGTGAGAATCCAATTTCAGCTTTTGAATGGTGGTCATTAAAGCCGGTTTCAGCAATGGAGATATTGAACCGGTTTTTCAATCTTGCTGTAAATGATTTTACAACGGCTCTTTTTTCCTTTAAAGACCGGCATTCATAAAGCCGCAGCATTATTTTTCCTGATCCGATAATCATTGTGTCAATCTTTTAATTTTTTATGCTGTGTATGGGTGCGGGAATCCGTCCTCCGCGGGTCACAAAACTGTCCTGGTTTTCAGCATGGGGAACATTCATAATCTTTGCCTCCCCCAGCAGGCCTCCAAAATAAACAGAATCCCCGGCCTTTTTCCCGGGAACCGGAATAATCCTTGTGGCAGTGGTTTTATTGTTGATCATGCCAATGGCCATTTCATCGGCTATAATGCCGGCAAGGGTTTCTTCTGAGATACTGCCGGGAACGGGAACCATGTCAAGACCCACAGAACAGACACAGGTCATGGCTTCGAGCTTTTCAATGGAAAGGTATCCTTTGTCAGCGGCTTCGGCAATGTTCAGGTCTTCTGACACCGGTATAAAAGCCCCGCTTAATCCGCCCACATGGGAACTGGCAAAGGCCCCTCCTTTTTTGACGGCATCATTGAGCATGGCAAGGGCTGCTGTGGAGCCCGGCACACCAATGCTTGCAAGGCCCAGGGTCTGAAAGATTTCACCAATGGAATCTCCCACCGTGGGGGTCGGGGCAAGGGAAAGATCCACCACACCAAAACGGGTATTTAGATTGTCAGCCACTTCCCTTCCAATGAGTTCCCCGACCCGGGTGACCTTGCAGGATGTTTTTTTGATGATTTCAGCAATTTTTCCCAGGGAAAGGTTTGGGGTTTCATTGATGGCCCTTTCAATGGCTTTTTTCACAACACCAGGCCCGCTGACCCCTACATTAATCACAGCATCGCTGACGCCCACGCCCAGATAGGCCCCTGCCATAAAGGGCATGTCCTGGGGGATATTGGCAAATACACAGAGTTTTGCACAGGCAATTCCATCATCTTTTTCAGTCAGCCGGGCTGCCTTTTTAATGGCATGTGCCATGTCAAGCACTGCATCCATGTTGATGCCTGATCTGGAGGTGGCCACATTCACTGACGCACAGACCCGCTGGGTTTCTGCAAGGGCTCTGGGAATGGCTTTGATCAGGGAATGGTCTCCTGTGGCGATGCCCTTTTCCACCAGGGCGGAAAATCCGCCGATAAAATCAATATTGACCTCTTTTGCAATGTCATTTAAGGTATGTGCGATGTCAATCATCTGATCTTCAGAAAAAGGAGCACCCACAAGGGCAATGGGGCTTGTGGAAATGCGTTTGTTGACCACTTCAATACCGTATTTTTCTCCGACTGCGTTGCATACCGATACAAGATCACATGCTTTACCGATAATTTTTTTTCTGATATTTTTCTTGAACACTTCAAGGTCATGACTGATACAGTCAAAGAGATTGATCCCAAGGGTAACGGCTCGGACATCAAGGTGCTCATTTTTAACCATTTCAATGGTAGAAAGAATTTCCTGATTATTAAGCATTTTTATTCCTGTACTAGATTTTATTAATGGTTTGAAATATATTCTTATGCTGAATGCTGATATCCAGATTCAACTCTCTGGCCCGCTTTTTCAGGGCGGAAAAAAGATTTGTCTTGTCATTTTCACGGGTGATGGCCACTTCATAGCTCATGATATTGGAATTTGGATCATCTCCGCCTTTGAACATGGCTTTAAGGTTGATGACATTGACATTGAACCTGGCAATCACCTCGGTAATTCCGGCAACCAGTCCCTTTTGATCCGGGCCGATGGTTGTAATGAGAAACAATTCACTGTCAGTTGTTTCTTGTGTGCTGTTGTTTTTGTTTATGGTGTCCACATGGATACGAAGATTTGTTTCCTTTAACGCTTCTGCCAGTTGTTTTTTCAGTCCGTCTTTATCCAGATCCCTGTGGGGGTCAACAACAAAAAAACCTGCAAATTCATCTTGAAGAATCATCTGATTTACATTTTCAATATTGCATTCAAGATGAAAAAGGCTTGCTGAAACAGCGGCAATTATTCCCGGTCTGTCTTTGCCGAGAATTGTGATAATTAATTTGTTCATAATTTTAAAATTCCTGATACTCGATCATCAAGTTTTTTGAATACCGCCGCCCCCAGCGGTTGCCTGTCAGGACAGCGACCGACGGAGGACTCGTTCCCTGCCAGGCTAAAAATCGGCGACCTGCGGCCACTGGTCCTCAAACAGCTTGATTGTCGCAACGCCTGGCAGGGAAAAAGTCTGATCTCCTTTGGTTCTCAATGTTCCTGACAGGCAACCGCCGGGGGCTCTTAATAGGCCCTTCCATAAAAACTTGATAATCGAGTGATATATGCCTGTTTGCCTGATAATCCCGTACAGACAATTAAAGGTCTAATTTAAATTTTACATTTCATCAATTCTAATTTTGATCTATTATAAGGTCAGGCTGGTTCATGGGATTCAAGCCGGGCTGTATACAAAATCAGGATGATGGTTGTTGTTTAAAGCGTTTTTACGCGTTTTAGGAGACAATAATATTATATAATAAAAATAAAAACAATGGACTTTTATTCCATTTATATTTGAAATTTTGGAAAACAGGTTGTAAAAGAAAAGAAGGTAAAGAAATGGCCTGACCCTGTTCTCCCAAACCAGACACAAAAACTTAATCATCGGGTAAGAGGTATTGAATTTTATGGAAAACAGATCCTGGTCTGAACAGCTGAAACAGTATAAAAAACTTTTTGTTATTGTTATTATTGGTTTTTTTCTCATTGAAATTGAGATTTTTGCCTTTGCCCTTATCAAATCCGGCAGAAATTCCTTTGTGCAGGTTCTCAATAATGACAATGAGGTGATTTACGAGGTTAAAGGCGCCAGCCTGAGCAATTTTAACAAGTATTATTTTGAAAATAATTTTGGCGATCTTAAAGACTACAGAATAAGGCTTAAAACCGAGGAAACCCCTTTTCCTTTCCGGGCCTGGTTTTCGGCTGCCGTGGGCATTCCTGTGGGGCTTGTACTTTTGCTGGCCTTTATTTTAAAGGCGGTTATGGTGTTTATCAATGGAAGGGACGGCCCCAATGTTGACAAGAACAGCGGGGAAAAAGACTCGGGAACCAGAGTTGAAAACATGCTGCTGCGGATCAGCTCCTATAATATTTTTATTATCGGCTTTATTGTGTTTGCATGTATTTTTCTTTTCTGGGTTGTTCCGGATCTGCTGACCTTCCTTGGAAAGGCGGGCATTGAAACCATTTTGAGGTTTAAATGGTTTTTTCTGGCCGGTTTTCTTGGTTTTTTTCTTTTGTTTGCCTGGTTTATGTACATGAAATATCTGCTTGCCAAAAAAAGCATGGAGTCTGAACTTATGATAAAAAAACATCAGCTGAGTCTTGAATATGGCAATTCCGGATTAAAGCAGCTTCCAGAATTTTCACACAACCCGGTGTCTCCCATGAAACCTCAGATCGGTGACCATGGAGATGCTGATAACAGAAATGACAGGAATGAATACCCATGAAGATTATAGTAACCCATAAAGGAACCGATTTTGATGCACTGGCATCTCTTGTGGCCGCTAAAATTCTCTATCCTGAAGCTGTTGCCGTACTGCCCAAAACCATTAATCCCAACCTCAAAGGTTTTTTATCCCTTCATAAGGATATTTTTGATTTTTATCACCCCTCTGAAGTTGATTTAGACGAAGTGACCACCATGATCGTTGTGGATACAAATTCATGGAATCGCCTGGAAGGCATGGAAAGATTAAAAAATAAAGACGACCTTGAAATAATTGTCATTGATCACCATGTAAAGGGAGACATTAAAGCGGATATTTCCATACTGGAAGAAACCGGTTCCAATATCACCTTGATGATCCGGGAACTGTCAAGGCAGAAAAAAATTATAACTCCGATTCAGGCCAGTCTTTTTTTAATGGGTCTGTACGAGGATACAGGGAATCTTACCTTCCCGTCCACACTTGCAGAAGATGCCAGAGCAGCAGGATATCTGCTTGAAAGAAAGGCTGACCTTCATATCCTGGCCACATTTCTGCGCCATGCCTATGGGAAAAAGCAAAAAGACATATTGTTTGAGATGATCCAGTCAGCTGAGCGTAGTGAAGTTTCCGGGTTTACCATAAGTGTGTCCTGCCTGGATATAGAAGGCCATGTGCAGAATCTGTCACTGGTGGTTCAGATGTACAGGGATATTGTCAATGTGGATGCCGCATTTGGTGTTTTCCGGGACACTGAAAGGGATAAGTGCATGGTGATCGGCAGAAGCCGGGTGGAGGAGATAAATGTCGGTCTGATCATGAGAAGCCTTGGCGGGGGCGGGCATCCCGGGGCGGGTTCAGCCCTTGTCAAGTCAGGGAATCCAGAGGTGCTTGAGGAAATGATTGTTGAGCTGATAAAGGGAAATCAGCATTCTTCTGTCATCATCGGAGATATCATGTCTTTTCCTGTTGTTACTGTGGATGAGGATTCCCTGGTGGAGGAGGCTGCCCTTATGTTGAGAGAGCTGGGGTGTACCGGTATGCCGGTTATTGATAAAAACGAAAAAATTGTCGGGGTGATTTCTCGACGGGATTTCAGAAAAATTAAAAAAATGAGTGAAATGCGGTCTCCTGTAAAGGCTTTTATGAGCAGAGACATTGTGACCATTGACCGGGAGAAAAGTGCCATTGATGCGGCAAGGCTGATGATTAAGCATGATATCGGAAGAATACCAGTGATTGAAAAGGACAAAATTGCAGGTATTGTGACGCGCTCGGATGTGATGCTGTATTTTTACGATCTTCTGCCGGATTAAGGCTTTTGATCAGAATAAAACCGCCCATATGTTTTGTCTTTTAAGCCGTCTTTTCTGCTGTGCCACCTGAACATATTTAACCCCTGAGTTGCTTGCGGGCCCAGGCTGCCAGTTTTTCTCTGAAGATTTTGGAGTTGTGCCGGATGTCAACGGGAAAGGCAGGATGTATGAGAATCTGTTCAATATCCTCTGTTAATTTATGGGAGAGGGCCACTTCCCTCATTTCCTGGAGAAAGGCTTTGGTGTCTTTGATTTTTTCAGCCGGTTCAATGCACATGACAGGGGTCTGCATGTTCTGGGGGCCTACACCGGTTAAAGCACTTCTGAACACCAGTTCATGATTGTTGAACACAGCCTCGCAGGGAATGGTAAACAGGGTTTCTTTTTCCGTAACCACCCTGTGGTTCTTTCTTCCGCAGAACCATATTCTCCCTTTAGTGTCCCGCCAGCCCAGGTCCCCCATGCGGTGCCAGAATTCATTGTTTTTGTTAATAATCTTAGACAGACTGTCTGCCTCAACATTCTGAAAATAATGTCTGGTGACCAGCGGTGCCTTAACAATTATTTCTCCCACTTCGTTTTTGTCAATCAATTGATCTTCAGACAATTCGTGGATGGGATCATCACTGATTTTTATGATTTCTACCCGGGTATCACAGATGGGGTATCCGATACACATGCCAAATCCCTGCTCAGACAATTTTCTGGTTTCCCTGAGAATTTCACGGCTGGCAATGGAGATAACCGGAACCGCCTCAGTGGCCCCGTAGGGGGTGTGAATCTGAGCCTCACCAGTGAGCATGGAAGAGAATTGTTCAATATTGGCTGGTGTCACCGGTGCGCCGGCGGAAACCACCCGTCTTAATGAAGGTAGTTTTATATTGTTTTCTCTGCCGTATCTGCCCACCCGGTTCAACAGGGCAGGGGAGGCAAACATATTGGTAACCCCCTGGTTTTCTATGGCTTCAATAATACGTATGGGGTTGACCATGGCAGGTTTTGTAGGGTCCATGTCCGGAATCACAGCTGTCATTCCCAACGCCGGATCAAACAGTGCAAAAAGCGGAAACGTGGGCAGATCAATCTCATCGTCCTGAATATCAAAGTGGTTCTGAATCTGTATCAATTGTGCATTGAAATTGCCGTGGGTGTAGACCACTCCTTTGGCAGGTCCGGTACTGCCTGTGGTAAACAGGACGGCAGCGGTCTCATCTGCTGTTGTATCTGCCATTTCAAAGGGTTTGTCTGTTTTTTTCCCAAGTTCGTCCAGGGTATAACCGTTCCAGAACCATTTTTTCCCAACGGTTATAAAGGTTTTAACAGTTTTGAAAAATCCGGGTTTCAGCTTTCTTAACAAATGGGCTTTTTCAATACCTATAAAAGCATTGGGTCTTCCCTGTTTAAAACAGGACAGCATTCTGTCAATTCCCATACCCGGGTCTACCACAATGGGTACGGCACCGGCCTTGAACATGGCAAAAATAAGGGTGAAAAAATCAATTCCCGGCGGGACCATGAGAATGGTTCTTGTTCCTTTTCTGATGCCGGATCTTTCAAGTCCTGAGGCCAGATCATCCGATGCCTGCTCCAGCTGGCTAAAGGTCAGCTGACTGTACAGCACGCGGTTTTTTTTATCCCGGGAGGCTGGAAACACCACTGCTCTTTTGTATGGAAACCGCTGGGTGGCCTGTTTCAGCCATGAAGCAATATTGATGTGTTCATTCATTTTTCCGGAAAACATCCTTTTCAGTTCAGAATTTTTATTTTCACCAGATCCAGAAGTGAATTTCCCCCGATCCTGCCGTGATTTCAGCAGGTTCTGTTGTAAACGGATCTGCTGTGTTTTGTTGTTCTGCCTGTGTTTAAATTTTACATATACATTGAAAGACATTGATTGTAAAGAATTGAGAGTTTTATTTGCAAGCCATCAGCCTTCAGCTTTAACTCGATCATCAAGTTTTTTGAATACCGCCGCCCCCAGCGGTTGCCTGTCAGGGAAAAAGTCTGATTTCCTTTGGTTCTCAATATTTTTAAACATTGACGAATTTTTTGTCTGATTGTAAGGTTGGGGAATGAAAAGATCGGCGTGGACAATCGGTGATATCATCAATCTGGAGTATTTTTTAAACCGGAAAACAGAACCGGTGGATGAAAATTCCTTAAAAGAAAAGGACAGACATTTTTATCTTGAAAAAATTCATCCAGAGCTCAGTGATTCAGAAAAAAAACCAAAGCAGATTTTAAAGCGCTGGCTTGATCTCAAGAAACAGGAGGAAGTTCAGAGTTCAGGCAATGATACCCTTTTCCCCGGAGATATTTATGAAGACTGCTTTGTTTTTTTTAAGTTTTTTTTTATATTTGCCGGTCTGGCAACCGGCGCGCTGGTCTGCGGGTCTTTTTTTTCATACACAGGATCAACTCCGGTCAATGTGTTTTATTTCCTTTCAATTACAGTCTTTCTTCAATTGTTTATTCTTTTTTTTCTTACCATTTCCTTTTTATTGCGGGTTCAATTTTCTCTTTTAAAAAAACCCAATTTTTTTTATTTTTTTCTGGCACGGCTGTTTGAAAAATTCATCCTAAAAGCCCGCCTGACCTTTGCCGACAAAATAACAGCAGAGAAAAGGGATGCGTTTTATTCAGCAGCAGGGATTCTTAAATCGGGAAATATAAAATACGGATCCGTATTTTTGTGGCCTTTTTTTATTTTAATGCAGATCTTTGGACTGGGTTTCAACCTTGGACTTCTGGGGTCAACCCTTTTTACGGTGTTTGTGTTTGATACAGCCTTTGGGTGGCAGTCCACCCTTCAGATGGGTGCGGATGTGGTGTATAAAATGGTTGATCTCATGGCATTCCCCTGGTCATGGATTATGCCTTCCTCACTCTCCAGTCCTTCAATGGCGCAGATTGAAGGATCGCGCATTGTACTCAAGGATGGTATTGTGCAGCTTGCCACAGCAGACCTTGTTTCATGGTGGCCTTTTTTATGCCTTAGTATTTTATTTTACGGCCTTGTGCCGAGAGCAGTGCTCTTGTATGTCGGAAAAAGTGCTTTTTTTTCAAGCCTTGACCGGTTGACCTTTGACCATGATAAAAGCAGACGTCTTTTAAACCGTCTTTTAACGCCCATTGTGTCTACTGCCGGCACAAAGCCTGAAGACCAGACAGAAAAAAAAGATTTTATTCTTCCTTCTTATGATGAAGCAGTATTAAAGAGCGATACGTCAAAGCAGATATTTGTCTTTGTTCCTGAAGATATTATTGAAGACTGTGACCATGAGGGACTGACGCATTTTATCAAGGAGAAAACCAAAAGTTCCCCGTCCGGCATATTTAAAACAGGGCTTGATTTTGATGCAGATGTCAGCAAAGTGGCAAAAGCAGTCCATTCTGTTGAAAAAGACATTTCTTTTTGTATTGTTCTGGTGTACGAGGCCTGGCAG
>JAWOEJ010000182.1:0-13926 GCA_046482845.1 Desulfobacteraceae bacterium
AATAAAAATAACAGCAATGGATATCTGGTGGAGGGGACGGCAGAGGCTCTGGGACAGGTCATCAATGGTTGACAGGGGTATGATCTGAATGCCGGGTATTTTTTCATGAATAAGGGTTTCAAGTCTGTTCCCTCTTTTTTCCCTGTTATCTGCATACAGGATAAGTTTCATTAATGCCCTTTCGATCATCAAGTTTTTTGAATACCACCGCTGGGGGCTCTTAACTGATCCTTCCATAAAAACCTGATAATCAAGTTTTAAATGATAATCTTTTTATTTTGTAATTCATTGTAATTTATTTTAATTCACTGCAGAATATGTGCCATACAAAAACAGATGTTTTTTTAAGCCGGAATACGGCCCAGGGCCTGGAAAAGCGATAGAAAAGGTGATGGCAAAAGCTGATGTAAAACCCGCCTGACAAAAAATATTCCAAAAAACAGGAATATTTTTTTCCTGTTTTCCGGAATTATCAATTCATTTTTTTGAAACCCGGAAGATTATACCGGTTTAAAAGCGCGTACAGTCTGGATTGGGAAATACCCGAGATCCGGCAGGCTTCTTTTCTGTCTCCCTGCGATCTTCTGATTAATTCTTCAAGGTATTGTTTTTCACATTTTTTGCGGAAATCATCCAAAGGCAAAAGCGCACTGCCGGTATCAGAGGGCAATGGGGACATCTGTCCGGGAAGGGAAGGGGACGGCAAATTAAATTTCAAACTGAAGATTCTGTAATCCGGAGGCAGGTGTTTGGGAAACAGGGTCGGGTCCATGCCGGCTGATGCCAGGGCGTAATCCAGAACATTGATCAGTTCACGCACATTGCCGTGCCAGGGGCAGTTTTTAAGGATACTGAGAAACTCTGAAGAAACAGCTTTGTTTTCCATATTGTACCGGGTTGCCAGCTCGTGCAGTTTTTTAATGGCAATTTCCTCAATATCATTTGCCCGTTCCCTGAGGGGCGGGAGTTTGATTTCCATGGCCCGGATCCGGTAGAGCAGATCCTTTCGAAACAGGGCCTCCTCTACCCTTTGATCCAGATCGCGATGGGTTGCGGCAATCACCCGGAAATCCACTTTAATTTCAGATTGACTGCCCAGGGGACGGACAGATCTCTCCTGAAGACACCTTAAAAATGAAGTCTGGGCATTCATGGGAAGATCACCGATCTCATCCAGCAGAAGGGTGCCCCTGTGGGCCTGGACCAGCAGTCCTTCCTGCTTTTTCACGGCCCCTGTAAAGGATCCTTTTTCATGGCCGAACAAAGTGCTTTCCACCAGGGTATCAGGCAGGGCGCCGCAGTCAACAGCAATAAACGGGTGTGCAGATCTTCTGCTGTTTTCGTGTACGGCTTTGGCAAAGAGTTCCTTTCCGGTTCCGGTTTCTCCGGTAATCAACACACTGGCATCCGTGGCTGCGGCCTTACCTACTTCATCCAGGGCTTTTTGAATGGCATCGGAATCACCAATAATTTTAGGTCGTTTCAAGGGGACCAGCCGGGGTGTCAATTTTTCCCTGTGATATTCAATGGCCCGGGTAATGGGCAGGGCCACCTCCTCCAGAAGAAAGGGTTTCTGAATATAATCCCATGCCCCGTATTTAAATGCCAGTTCTGCCCCACGGCTGTCTCCTGTACCGGTGATAATAATCACTTCAGGCTCTGAAGGTGTTCTGATCAGTTCCGGCAGCAGGTCCAGTCCATTACCGTCGGGCAGTTCAAGATCCAGAAGGACAAGATCAAAATCATGGTGATTCACCATGTCCCAGGTTTCCTGAATTGATCCGGCTGTAAAGGGAGTATGTCCCATTTTTTTAATTATGGTTTCAAAAAACAGGCCGATTTTACTGTCATCATCAATGATCAACACGTTTATCATGGAATTTTTTTTCTGACCCTTTTGTTATGGCGTTTTTCACAGCACTGGCCAGTTCACTGGCAATCAGAGGTTTCATTAGGGTATCAACGATTCTGGGCGGCGCCCCGTCTTTCAAGGTAAACTCTTTACTTAATCCAGAGCAGAGAATAATGGGGATATCCGGATTCAGCAAAACAAGATTGCTGGAAAGTTCTATACCGTCCATTTCCGGCATGGTCATATCTGTGAGCACAAGATCAAATCCACAGGGGTCTTTTCTGAAAATTTCAAGGGCATGGGTGCTGCGGGTTACGGCTGTTACGGTATAGCCCAGTTTTGACAGAATGGTTTTTGTCCAGTTTACAATACTTTCTTCATCATCCACGATGAGAATATGTCCCTTTCCTGTCATGGCGGCCATGGAAGATTCAGCAATGGACTGAGTGTGTTGATTTTTCTGTTCAGGAACAAGCAGTTTAAACGTAGTGCCCCTGCCCTCTTCACTGTAGACGGAAATCGACCCTTCTATTCCCCTTAGAATTCCGTAAACCGTGGAAAGGCCGATGCCTGTGCCCTGACCGCGCACCTTGGTGGTAAAAAAGGGGTCAAATATACGCTTCAGGTTGGCTTTGGGAATGCCGCATCCAGTATCTGACACAATGATCTGAATATAGGGACCCGGGGCCAGTTCTTTAATGGCTTCCCCCTTTACGAGATCTGTCACTTCCAGGCGGACCTCCAGTACGCCGCCGTTGTTTTCCATGGCCTGGGCAGCATTGGTAAACAGATTCATAAATACCTGATGCAGCTGGGTGGGATCTGCCAGCACCATGGCATTGAGTGTTTGAAAATCCTGTCTGATTTCAATATTTGCGGGTGTGGAAGCCCTTAAAAATTTCAGGCTTTCCTTAATGATCGGGGTAATGGGAATCAACTGCTTTTCAAAATCGGCTTTTCTGCTGAAAATTAAAATATGCCTGACCAGGTCCCTGGCCCTCAGGCCTGCAGAAATAACCTGGTTGAGGTTGTTTGTAATTTCAGTATTGTCAGCCGCTTCAAGTTTGGCCAGTTCGGTAAATCCGATTAAAGAGGACAGTATATTGTTGAAGTCATGGGCAATGCCTCCGGCAAGGGTGCCCAGCGCCTCCATCTTATGTACCTGCTGCACCCGTGCTTCAAGTTTTTTTCGATCTGTGATGTCCTGGATGGTACCCCTTAAATAATGACCCTGATCTGTTTTTTCCCCTTCAGGCTCACATATGATGTTCACCCATTTTTCCACGTCAGGGGGTAAGGACAGCTTAAGTTCAATATCAAAGGGAAATCCTTTGAAAATAGCGTCCTGAACTGAGGTATGGAACAAATCCCACCATTTTCCCAGATAGACGGTCTGGTATTCTTTATAGGTCAAAGGTCCCAGTGTCTTCTCGCGATGATAGATATGATACACTTCATCGGACCAGTCGGGCATTTTCTGCCGGGGATCCATGGACCAGTTGCCGATCCTGGCAATTTTCTGGGCCTGACAGAGGACCCTGTTGCTTTCCATGAGTTTGAATTCAAGTGCCTTGCGGTGGGTAATATCCCTTGTGATGCCCAGTATGCGCTCAGGGGTATTGGTGCTGTCCCTTAAGAAACGGGCGGTGATCTCAACCCATATTTTTGTATTGTCCTTTTTTATCCATTCAAGCTCTATGGTTCTGTAGCGTTTAAGGCTGGGCCGGGTTCTGGATGCCCGGTCAATGTCTCTGGAAATATTTTCAAATATATAATCAAAAGTCTCTTTACCCAGATGGACATCCATTCCCTGGCCTGTCAGTTCTTCCGGGGTATATCCCAGAATCGCTTCAACGGCCGGGCTGACATAGGAATAGGTTAAACTGTAAAGGTCAATGATCCAGATGACGTCACTGGCATTGTCCGCCAGAAGGCGGTAGCGTTTTTCACTTTCTGCCAGCTTTTCCTGTGCTTTTCGTTTTTCAAGGATTTTCCACATCCCGTCCATCATCAGCTGCACCTGGCGGACATCTGAATCATTGTAATTCTCCTTTTTATTGCCCACCCCTGCCACGGCAACCAGATGGTTGTTTTCAAAAACAGGAATGCTTAGCAGGCGCTGAATCGGAACATGCCCTTTGGGAAGGGGCTTTTTGCCTGTGGAAGAGACCCCCTGATAATCATTGACAATTAATGGTTTTCCAGATCTTGCTGGTTCTGCCCACAGGCCGGCATCTTTTAAGCTGTAGCGTTTTTTCCGGGGAGAAACCCGGCATGTTTTCATATCCTGTTCTGACCAGGTATGCATGTTAATCTCCTGGGTAATTGTATCAAAAAATGCCAGATACCCCATATGGCTCTCTGTAAGAGAAATCGCCTCTTCCAGGGCAAATTCCAGGATTTCTGCCACGGGTTGTGCAGACATATGGTTGAGCGCCAGGAGTTTTGCAAGTCTCAATGTTTCAAGATCCCTTGCCTTTTCCGCCTGGTTTTTCATGGTTTCAGTCTTTAAGACCTGCCGGGTGATATAAAGGGAAAGAACAAGAACAAATCCCAGCATTCCCAATAATATTTTGATCAGATGATGGGTGGTCCGCAGGATTTCCTCGTTGATATCCTGCATGTACAATCCTGTACCGATAATCCAGTTCCACGGAGAAAATCTTTCCACATAGGATATTTTGGGAATAACCTTTTCAGGACTGTCATTCCACTGCCAGAAGTAATTCACATATCCGCCCTCTTCCTTCATGACCTTGTCCACCATGGCAATAAAAGGATAGTTGCCATGGGAATCCTGGAACAGGGTAAGGTCTCTTTTCTCAAGATCCGAACGGTAGGGATGCATGATCATAAAGGGATGCATATCAATGACCCAGAAATAATTTCTGCCGTCAATGCCGTACCTTAAATGCCGGATCTGATCGGCCGCATGCCTGCGGGCCCGCTGGGGAGAAATTTCATTTCTCTGAATTCTGGCTTCAAATTCAGACAATAAACTCAGTACATTGGTGGTGAGATGATGTATGGTCTCCTTTTTTTGTTTGATCAATTGTTTTTTCTGCAAAGGGATAAATACCAGAAAAATGCTCATGACAAAGATCACATAGGTTAAAAAAAGGGGGATAAGAATACGAAGGGAGCCTGCCAGTGTTTTTTTTTCAGTTAATTGATCAAAAACATCTATTTTTTCAGGTAAACTTGTTTTCAAATGATTCTCCTCTGAAATATTCTTACTCCTCGACCATCTTCGTTGTGGCCGGATCGATGATCATGGTCCGGCCATGCCGGTTATAAAAAAACGGCTGAACCTGTATTGCTGATTTTGAGAAAAAA
Source organism: Desulfobacteraceae bacterium (assembly GCA_046482845.1). GTDB lineage: Bacteria > Desulfobacterota > Desulfobacteria > Desulfobacterales > Desulfobacteraceae > DATFJZ01. The sequence continues at coordinate 5,189 of JAWOEJ010000182.1, forward strand.
CAATTCAGCAGTTGATAAACATTTGTTTAAAGTGTTATACTCGATCATCAAGTTTTTTAAATACTTTACAATGTTTTTCAGCTTTAAGTCAATATTAAGGTAAAATCCCTTTACATTTTACCGGACAGGTCTGGGTGAAACATAATGAGAATTGCTGTCTTTTCTGATGTTCATTCCAATGAAGAAGCGCTCAGGGCCTTTATTGAGCATTCCATAACCCGTAAGATAAACCGCTATGTATGTCTTGGTGATATAGTGGGATACGGGGCCAGTCCCAACTCCTGCATTCGCCTGTTAAAGGCCATGCCAGGTGTGCATTTTGTTTTAGGCAACCACGATACAGCTGCTGTGGGAGGAAATCACAACATGGGCAGGGACGCTGCCAGATCCCTTTCCTGGACTAAAAGACGACTGTCAGAAAACAGTGTTGTGTTTTTAAAAAACATGAAGGAGCGCATCCAAAAGGACAATGTCCTGTTCTGCCATGCCAATCCCTGCGGCGTTTCCGACTGGTATTATATCTCAGACAAGTCCTGTATTTCCAGAACCTTTTTCCTGACCCGTGCAAAAATACTCTTTGCCGGTCACACCCATAAGGCCGCGTTTATTACCCGTAAAAATTTTTTATGCGTTTATATGAATACGCCGGAAAACAGAGCGGTTGTTCCTGTGGCAAAAACAAATCGTCAGATTTTCAACTGCGGCAGCATTGGCCAGCCAAGGGATGGTGATCCCCGGGCCTCTTACCTGATTTATGATACCTGCAGAAAAGTCGTGGAGTTTTACCGGGTGGGTTACGATTACCAGCTGGCTGCTCAAAAAATAAAGGCGGCCGGCCTGCCGGACAAATTGTGGTTACGGCTTGAAAAAGGGCTGTGATCCTAATACATATCTTCTGGAATGTATTGTCCCTGCCCGAAACCGGGCAATTTTGTGAACAGATCGTTATACAGGGCATTTGCGTTTTCATACCGCTTTTCAAGACTGGTTTCCAGGCAGGTCATAATTATCTGTTCAAGCTTAACCGGAAACCCGGATATGATTTCCCCCGGCGGTTTTACCATGACATCTGTTTCAATATCCATGGGATAAAAACGGTTGTCCTGACACAGGGGCAGACGGTTGACACTGAAAATATAGAGGACCACGCCCATTGCCCATACATCGCTTGCAAGGCAGGGGGACCCTTTTATCTGTTCCGGGGCCATGAAATTCAATGTGCCCTGGGAAGGCGGTCCTGTCTCAACCCAGGTGACTTTTCTGGCGCTGCCGAAATCAAGAAGCTTTACCTTGCCAAAGTCCGTCACCATGATATTGTCAGGCTTGATATCCCTGTGCATTATACCGTGTTCATGGGCATAGGAAACAACAGAGAGAAGCTGAAGGAAAATATCCTCTTTCTGCCTGCCTGACATGGGGGATTCAAAACGACCGGACAGGGTCTGCCCTTTGATATGCTCCTGGATCAGTATGAATTTTTCATCTTCCTTTAATACTTCAATGAGATGCACAATATTGGGATGGTATACCAGACGTTTGAGAACCGCTGCACACCTCAGGGAGTTGATATTTAAATGCGGAGAATGGGGGATTTTGGCCACAGCCTCCCTGTTTTCATCTTTTACCAGCCAGATTTCAGCATCCCCGCCTGCAGCGATTTTACGAACATGTTCCCATTTTCTGGAAATGGGCGGCATGGTTTTCCGGGCAAGCTGGCTTTTAGGGGCGAAAAACCGTATCCCCTGGTGGAGGTATTCAAGGATAAGGGGCTTTGTGTCTTTGTCAGGGGCATTGCCCTGGCGGGTTTCAAGTATGGCCTGACCGCTTTCAAGGAGGACATAAAACCGCATGGCAAAACTGTCTTCATCCCATGGCATCACAAAATAATCATCTGCACCGGCTTTAAGAAATACATGGATCTGGTCTGACAGATCCTGGGTCAGCAGAACAAGAACAGGGACCTGGATGACAAGGGCCTTTTTCGCCCGGGAAATTTCTGCCAGGGTTTTTTCCCGGTCTGAATATGCATGTATAAGAACAAGACATATTTCTTTTTCCTTTAAAAAAGAAATCACAGGCGGCGTGTCAAACCCTTTGACTGAAGCGGGCGTGATGTTAAAGGTCCGGAGCAGCCGCCGGATAAAGATTTCCTGTTTAAAGGTAAGGTTGACCATTAACAGGGTTTCAGTCTTCATTTTTTTTTCTTTTTCAGCTGACCGTCCATGGCTCGATAAATTCTATTGTCTTTTTCCCGGCATCAAGCCTTATTTTTCTGCCCAGGGGCAGGCTCAGACAGGGATGGGTATGGCAGCAGTCAAATTCGCCAAGAACGGGGATATCTGTTTTACCTGCCGTTTCCATCAAAAGATCCCAGGGACGTTTGCCGGTATCCTGGTCATTGTATTGTTCATGTTTGCCCAGTATAATGCCGGCGATTTTTTCAAAATACCCATGGGTGTTTAACAGGGCAAACAACCGTTCCATATACGATGCTGTTTTAGAGGTGTCTTCCAGGAATAAAATTGTGTTTCTGTCGATTAAAGGCATGTATGATGTGCCGATAATGGTGCTGATGGCATTTAATGTGCCGCCGATCACCCTGCCTTCTGCCCGGCCTGGATTGACGGTCAGCCATTCATTTTCATGCCGGGTCTTGTCCTCGGTTTTTTCCTCCCAGTTTTTAAAGTCATCTGTCCAGACATCCGGCATTTTAATTGACATGGGAAGGGAATGATCCCTCATGAACATGTCTTCAAAAAAGGCCCATGTCATATCCAGGAACGGGGGGAATTCACCAAATGAATGAATCAGACCCGGGCCGTAGAATGTTGGTATTCCTGTTCTGGCATAAAGTGACAGCAGAATTGAGGTGACATCAGAATGACCAATGATTGTTTTTGGATTCTGTTTAAAGGCCTCATAATCGATACAGGGAAGAATGGAATTGGAATTCAGGCCGCCAATGGTGGACATGATGCAGTTCACATCTGGGTCGCAAATCAGTTCATTGAGCTCGTCCGCCCTTTGTAATGCCGTACCCGAGCGGTACCCGTCCTTTTGTCCGGAAAGCTTTCCCGGTTTAAGCATAAACCCTTTGTTTTCAAGAAATTTTTTTGCCCGTTCAAAGCGTCTGGGTGCTGACGCCGTGCCAGGGGATGAGGGGGAGAAAAAGGCTATGGTATCGCCTTTTTTCAAAAGTTTAAGGTGCATGAAGGCCTCCCGGATGTTTCTATACCAATAGCTGGCTTTATGGTTGGGTTTAATTCTGCCTGGAACTTTTGGTGCTATTTTCTTTAGATTGTAACAATTTGTTAATGCAGTTAATGTACGCCTTGTTCTGGCAGGGCTTTGACAGATAATCAATCCGGGGATCTTTTTTCTGCAGGTTTTTGATATTTTCCAGAAATTCCAGATTGCCGGAAACAAAAAGCACAGGGATATCAGGATTTTTTTTACGGATATAATGATAAACATCCATGCCGTTGATCTCGTCTTTAAGAATATAATCCAGGCTGATCATATCGTACTGGTTCCTGTCCAGACGATCCATGGCCATCTGTCCGCTGGCAGCGACATCCACCCTGTGCCGGCAGGGCTCGCTGGTCAGTATTCTGCACATGACATCTGAAATGGACGTTTCATCTTCAACTATCAGAATATATTTTTCAGAAAAAAATGTGTTTTTCTTAATTTCTTTTATATCTTCAGCAGACAATTCTTTTTTGATAACAGGCAGGGTAATCGAAACCCTTGTCCCTTTGCCCTCTTGAGAAGTAATCGACATATCTCCCCGGTGCTGCCCAATATATTTTTTTACATTGGAGAGCCCATAGCCGGTTCCTTTAATCCCTTTTTTATAGGCCCCTGTTTTGTCCCGGCTGCCCTTGAGGGTAAAAGCGGGTTCATAAATTTTGTCAAGATACCCAGGGGGAATACCGCACCCGTTATCCTGTATTTCAATGGTCAGATCATTTCCATGGGTGAAACAGCGGACAATGATCACCGGATTATCTGACCGGCTGGTGGCATGAACCGCATTCTGAATCACATTCACAAGGCTGTGTTCAATCATGCCGGGGTCTGCCAGAACATCCGGCAGATCTGAACCATACTCCCTGATGACGTTAATCCCTTTTAAATCTTTATTTAAAAGGGACAGCACAAGATCAATTTTTCCATGGACAGAAAAAAATTCCTGCCTGAGTTTATTTCCCTTTGCAAAGGCAACCAGGTTCCGGGTGAGATTTCTTCCCCGCTGGGTCTGTTCAAAAATCAACTCCAGGGTTTTCCGGGTGGGGTCATGGGGGCAGTCCAGAAGGGCAATTTCAGCGTTGCCCATGATTACCCCAAGGATATTATTGAAATCATGGGCCATTTTCCCGGCCATTTGCCCGATCAGCGCCAGTTTTTCCTGTTCAGATGCTGTTTTCTGGGCGTTTAATTTTTCTTTTTCATTTTCTTTCTGACGGGTAATATCCCTGACCACACAGACCAGTCCGCCGTTTTTTAAGGCTGTCAGGGAGATTTCCTGGCAGAAAAGGGTACCGTCTTTTTTTCTGCCGATTGATTCACCCCGCCATTTTCCCTTTTTTCTAAACTCCGGCATGATTTCTTTTTCAAATATCTCAAGTTCTTCTTTATCATAGAGTATTTTCCAGTTCTTTCCCAAAAGTTCATCAGGGGTGTCATAACCGTAAATTTCTGCATGGGCATTGTTCACATAGATATATCCTTCATGGCTGTCAAGGATGGCAATTCCGTCCATTGAAGCTTCAATGGCCTGTGTCTGTATATTTAATTCTTTCATTTACGCTTAAGCTTTTTTTTGATTTTCAGGATTCAGAAATAAAAAATGCAGCATCCAGAATTTAAAAAACTGGAAAAATTTTAAGAAAAATTATAATAAAGAGAGATTATGCTTTTTTTAATTATAATCTATTATTTTGCCTATAAATTAAAACATGTCAAGACAAATTCAGGAGAATCTTTATCTTTTTGTATCTTAAACTTAAATGGAGGTACCATGAAAAAAAAGACATGTCTCTCATTTCTATTTTTTTTTCTTTTCAACATAACAAATATTTATGCCTCAGGGTTTGCTGTGTTTTCCCAGGGCGCATCCTCCTTTGGCAAGGCCGGGGCATCCATTGCTTATTCAGATTCCCCTTCGTCTGTATTTTACAACCCCGCATTGATCAGCAGCCTTGACGGCACACAGATAGAAACAGGGACCACAGTGATCAATCTTGAGTTTGAGCACAAAAGTGATTTGACCGGCAAAACCGATTCCACGGACAACAGCATTTTTTTCCCTTCCACCCTTTATGCCACTTACAATTTCAATAAAAAACTATCTTTTGGGTTTGGCGCCTTTTCCCCTTTTGGCCTGGCCACTCAATGGGATAAGACATGGGAGGGCAGGTACCTTGCCACCAATTCCGAGCTAACCAGTTTATGTGCCAATCCGGTTGTTTCCTGGCAGGCAACACCAAAGCTTGCCATTGCCGGCGGGGTGAACATTCTGTATATTGATGCAACCCTTGAAAACAGTATTAATCTGTCTCCCATGGGCCTTGGGGATGCCCGGCAGAAATTCAAGGGGGATGATTATGGTTACGGGTTCAACCTCGGCCTTCTCTATCAGTTCACAGATCAGATCCAGGCTGGAATGTCCTTTCGCAGCGGCTATTCCATGGATCTTGACGGCAGACTATCCTTTGATCTTCCCATGGGATCACCGGATCTGCTTGCAGGCGCACTGCCCGATACAGGCAGCAGGGCTGCTATTGATCTTCCTGAAAAATTTTTTGCCAGTATTGCCTTTCAGGCCACACCAAAGCTTGTTGTGGAAGCAGGAATCCTCCGGGAAGGGTGGTCCTGTTATGACAAAATCACAACCCGTTCTGAAAAGCCTGTTAACGGTGTAACCGCAGAAATCATTGACAAGGATTGGAACGATACCATGACCTACAACCTGGGACTGGAATACTGCTTCAATGACCGCCTTACCCTTAGAACCGGATACCTTTTCCGGGAAAATGCTGTCCCGGATCATACCTTTGATCCCTCCCTGCCGGATTCAGATGCCAGTCTGTATGCCTTTGGAGGAGATTTTGCATGGAATCAGTATACCCTGTCCATGGCCTATGTTTATGAACGGCAGAACGATCGGAACAAAGACACGGCTCTGGGCTTTATTAAAGGCAGTTCTGCCAATGGGGAATACAGTTCTGATATCCATTTTGTGGCCGTCAGCCTGAAAATTAAATTATAAATTTCAATCCTGTGGACAAAAATTGTTAAAAATACAGTCTCTGCAGCCAAGATACAGTCTCTGCCCACAAAGGAGAATGGCTTGACAAAAATAGAACGTCTGAAAAAAAAGATTCATGAATTAACAATGCCCCAGAGAAATACTGATTATGATGAACTTAATTTCTGGCAGGAGCGTATTCTAAGGAATCTGCTGCTCGTTGCCGTGGCACTGGGGTGGGCGGTCTATTTACCCAGTGTGGCCTTGTCTGTCAAAGAAGGGCTCTATGACATTGCTGTGATTGATACCCTGATATATCTCTGTGCATTGTTTCTGTTTTTTTATCCAGGGGTGTCCTATACCGTCACAGCACTTATTTTCTGCGGCATGTCCTATGCCCTGGGGATGGTACTGCTCTTTGTTCTGGGTCCCTTTGGGGCCGGCCCTGTATGGCTGTTTGCCTTTCCAGTTCTGGTGGCCCTTTTTATAGGGCTTCACTCCAGCATTGCTGCGCTGTTCATTAACGGCATTACCATTGCAGGCGTTGGACTGCTGGCCCACCATGGATTTCTGGAGTGGGGGAACCAGGCTGTGAACCCGGTTCAAAAATGGATTGTCACATCACTGAACTTTATGCTGCTCAATATCATTGTTGTTGCTTCTGTAACCGCTCTTTTAAAGGGTCTTTACCAGTCCCTTGAAACGGTTGCCAGATCCCAGAAAAAATACCGCCAGATCTTTGAAAATCTCCAGGACGTTTATTTTGAGGCCGTTCTTGATGAAAACCGGTTAACAGAAGTCAGTCCCTCTGTTGAAAAGATAACAGGCTACACCAGAAAAGAGATTCTGAACACCCCGACTTCTTTTTTTTATAAAAATCCAGAAGAGAGAAAAATTCTGGTAGAGCAGCTTTTAAAAAGCAGCACCATCAATGATTTCAATGTAACGGTAAAAGATAAAAATGATTGTGTGAAAATCTTTTCAATCAATGCCGGACTGATATTTAACAGAGAAACCAATACCAAAATTATCACGGGCATGTTAAGGGACGTTACCCTGCAGAAGGCCATGGAAAAGAAAAACCTTGAGCTCCAGACCCGGCTTGACAGGGCCAGAAAAATGGAGGCTTTAGGGCTTCTTGCCGGAGGCGTGGCCCATGATCTGAACAATATACTTTCCGCCATTGTAGGGTACCCTGAGGTACTGCTGATGGACCTGGAGGATGACAGTCCATTAAAACTGCCCCTGGAAACCATAAAATCTTCGGGACACAAGGCCGCTGAAATTGTACAGGACCTGCTGACCCTTTCCAGACGGGGAATCACCACAAGGAATGTGGTTAATTTAAACGATCTTGTCCGGGATTTTTTAAACACACCGGAGTATGGTAAAATTCTGGAGTATAATCCCCTGTCAACCATAAAAGCGGATATCACTGCAGACCAACCCCATATAAAGGGGTCGGGGGTTCATCTGTCAAAAACAATCATGAACCTTGTGTCCAATGCAGCCGAAGCCCAGAAGAACGGTGGAGAAATCAGAATTTCAACCGAAAATATTGTCTTGGACCAGCCTGTAAACGGGTATACCCGGATCGCGCCTGGACACTATGTCACCCTTAAGGTGGCAGACCAGGGCACAGGGATTGACACGGCAGATATAGAAAGGATCTTTGAACCTTTTTTTACCAAAAAAGTAATGGGAAGAAGCGGTACAGGCCTTGGCATGGCAGTGGTATGGGGAACCGTCCAGGACCACGAGGGGTATGTGGACATTAAAACCATTCCCGGCAGTGGAACCACCTTTATTTTGTATTTTCCAGTGACTGGAAAGGAAATCAACAAGCCGGTACAGACCCTTTCATACTCAGACTACAATGGAAACGGTGAACATATCCTTGTTGTGGATGATGTGACCGAGCAGAGAAACATGGCAAAAGTCATTCTTGAAAAGTTCAATTACACGGTTTCCCCGGTAAAAAGCGGGGAAGAGGCCCTGTCCTTTTTGGAAAACAACTCAGTGGATCTGGTACTTCTGGATATGATCATGGATCCCGGCATGGACGGCCTTGACACATACAAACAAATCCTGTCTTTAAAACCCGGCCAGAAAGCGCTTATCGTCAGTGGATTTTCAGAGACCGACCGGGTCCAGCAGGCACTGGATCTCGGCGCGTCCCAGTACATTAAAAAGCCCTATAATTTAAAGGCCATGGGCAGGGCCGTTAAAAAGGCACTTGACAGGATATGAAATATCTTAACTGACACTCGGTTATCAAGTTTTTATGGAAGGGCCGATTAAGAGCCCCCAGCAGTTGCCTGTCAGGAACATTGAGAACCAAAGGAGATCAGACTTTTTCCCTGCCAGGCGTTAAGAAAATCAAGCTGTTTGAGGACCAGTGGCCGCAGTTCTTGATTTTTAGCCTGGCAGGGAAAAAGTCCTCCGTCGTTCTCGTTCCTGACAGGCAACTGCTGGGGGCGGCGGT
>JAWOEJ010000335.1:0-6759 GCA_046482845.1 Desulfobacteraceae bacterium
GGCTGATTGTCGATGGGCTTCAACGGCTGTCCGCCATCAAGAAATTTGTGGTGGACCAGAAACTCAAACTGCATGGCCTTGAATATCTCAAAGATTTTAAAGGGTATTCTTATGAACAATTACCCAACACCTATAAACGCCGCATCAATGAGTGCCCGGTGACCCTGTTTCTGATACAGCCGGGAACGCCGGAGGCCGTGAAATATTCCGTGTTTCGAAGAACCAATACCGGTGGGATTGTCTTGAATGATCAAGAGATCCGGAATGCCATGACAAAACCCGGGGTGAGACAATATCTGGAAAACCTGGCATCGGATGGGTTCCTGATTCAAACCATCGGGGATCAGAGCCGGCGGATGGTGGACCAGGAGATGGTGCTGCGGTATTTATCCTTCCGGTTTATGGATTATGAACAAAGCAGGAAAAATATTGCCTCGTTTCTGGATGAGATGATCCATCAGCTGGAAAATGCGTCAGCCATCGATTTGAATGAATATGACACATCATTCCGGCTGGCCATCCGGCGGTGCTGGGAAATTTTCGGAGATCATGCCTTTGAAAAGAGTGTTGACGGGTCTCGTCCCAAACGGCGCCGGAAGAATTCAACACTTTTCGAAGTCTGGATGAACGCGCTGAGCAGATTGTCTGAAGAACAGATGCAGACACTGAACAGCAGAAAAGAGGTCCTGGTGAAAAAGCACCTCGATCTGATGGCCAGTGACAACGACTACTTCCGGTCGATCACCTATTCAACCCAGAAAAAAGATCATTACCGCACCCGCCGGGATAAGGTTCAGCACTTGATCATGGAGGTGATTCATGCTTGAATTCATTCGAATCCAGCGTTTCAAATCATTCAACGATGCCCAGTTTCCTCTGGCAGCACTGAATTTATTCAGCGGCCTCAATGGCATGGGCAAATCGTCGTTGATCCAGTCTTTGCTCCTGCTGCGCCAGTCCTTTGAAAAAAACATCTTGTTTGAAAAAGGGCTGCTGCTCAAGGGAGATTATCTTTCTTTGGGAACCGGGCAGGATGTGCTGGCTGAAAATGCGGAACAAGAGACCATCGAGTTCACGCTGACATGGGAAAATGATCCTCCGTGTCATTTTGCCTATGCCTATGACAGCAAGTCTGATCTGCAGCCAGGCCTTGAAGATACGCCGGACATGAGAAAAAAACTCAAGGGAAAAAGCCTGTTCAACAGGCAGTTTCAATATCTGTCTGCGGACAGAATCAGCCCGAAATCATCCTATGACGTGTCAGATTATTATATCAGAGACCTGAATTCCCTGGGAAATCATGGTGAATATACCGCCCACTTCATAGCGGAATACGGGCTGTCTCCTTTGCCTGTCAAGGCGCTGAAACACAGGGATGCCGCGTCACTGTCCTTGCTGGAAAATCTTGAAAAATGGATGTCCGAAATTTCTCCGGGCATCCGGATTCATGCGGAATTACAGCCGGCCATGAATGTGGTGTCGTTAAACTATGCGTTTCAGCAGGGAAAGGACATGACAGCGGATTTCAAACCCCAGAATGTCGGGTTCGGTCTGACCTTTGTCCTGCCGGTATTGACGGCCATTCTCCGTTCCCACCCTGGAGATCTGGTCATCATTGAAAATCCGGAGGCCCATCTCCATCCGGCCGGGCAATCCGTCATCGCCAGGCTCTGTGCCATCGCAGCTAGTTCCGGGGTCCAGCTTTTTATAGAAACCCATTCAGACCATTTTCTCAATGGCATCCGTGTCGCGGTCCGGGAAACCGTCATTCCATGCCGAAACGTCAGGGTATTTTACCTGGAAAGAAGCTCCACGGCCATACATGAGGTGTCTGTGGTAACTCCGGAGATCGATTCCAGCGGCCGCATCGATTTCTGGCCAAAAGGGTTTTTTGATGAGAGTGACAGACAGCTGGAAAGGCTGCTGTGATGGATTGTATCGTCTTCAACCACCACGCGCTGCCGTTTGACCACCCTTCTTTTGCTGAAAAGGCGGTTCCCGGGTTTCTGAAGACCTGTATCCAGGCATCAAATGCGGGAATGAGAACCATCCTGGTGGATGAAAGCTTGGATAATTCATGGTTTCGCATAGAACTGGCTGCCGGTTATTTCTGGCAGGACTGGTATGAACAGCATCAAAATGAATCGAAAGGGGGCATTCCAATGGACAATTACCACAGCACTCTATGAAAATTGTTAACAACAGGCTGTTGCTAAAGGATCTCCTTGGATCTGCTATTCTAAGCAAAGACCTGGACAGTTTCAGGAAAATACTCCAGGAAATCCCCCCTGAGCAGATGCAGAAACAATAAACCGATTTCTTTAACAATTTACAACCAGAATAAAACCCAGGGCGACAGCGTATTCTTCCGCTGGATAAAGGCTTCAAGGCCGCTATATCCAGCAAGTCTCAAGTTTCCATGTCGACTTTTTACTCTGACAAACCTGATAAATTTTTAGGCATTAACAGGATACATTAAAAAAATGCCCTTTACCTTTTCTTCCACTTCTTTTAAATCGTGGTCATCGGGCCGGCCCTGGATATTGCCCAGCCGTCCGTTCATGGACATGTCCTGCATTTTTGCGGGGTTGTATTCCCCGACAAAATACCATTCATCCAAAATCTCAAACCCCAGATGATCAAAGAGTTGTCCCATGTATTTCACAGCAGGCACGGCTTCATTCACGCCGGTATGCACCCCGCCGTAGGTGCAGTACATCACGGCTTTTTTATCCGGCAGCCGGGGGGCGCCGGGTTTGATATCCCCTTTTTTGGCATAACCTTTGCGCAGGCGCTCAAACAGATCCTGCATGGGTTTTCCCGGCAGCCAGGCATACACCCCGGACCCGGCAAACACCATGTCATAGTCCATTAAATCGATTTCTGTTTCAGAACTGATTTTTATTGAATCCACGTCATGTCCCATGGATTTTACTGCTGTATCTATTCTGTCGGCCACTTTTGATGTATTGCCGGTACTGGAAAAATAAAGATTAAGTACTCGCATGAATTGTCTCCTTTTGTTTGATGATCAAATTTTTAATTGGGACATATTAAAGCAGCCACTTGATCAGTGAATCCGCCAGGGTAATCAGAACAGCGGCAGCAAAAGTGGTAAAGAGATCCTTGATCTTGAAATCCTTTATGAGCATGTCTGTTATCCACAGCATAAAGGTGTTGATCACAAGCTTGAACAGGCCGAAGGTAATAATGATAAAGGGCAGGGACAGAAGAATCAGAAGCCATCCCAGAAAAAAATTCACCAGAGAATACACCAGGGCCACCACAATGGCAGTGACAAAGCTTTTTATCCTGATCCCTGGAAGTATCTGGGAAACAAGAAATACAGCAACACTTAAAATCAGAATATTAACAATCATTAAACATCCTCCTTATTATTTTTGTCTGCTTTCAGAACCGGTATGGCCGGCCCATGATCATCATCCCGGGCACAACAAAGGATGAACGCTGTTAGCTGTTAGCTTTTAGCTGTTAGCTGTTAGCTGAGTACTGATGGCTGACGGCTGACGGCTGATGGCTTTCATACAAAACTGTCCAGCACCTGACGGATTTTTCCGGCCATTTCTGAGCGTACCACCGGTTTCATGAGCAGCCCTTTTATGCCGATTTTTTCTGCTCTTTCATGATCTATCCGTTCACTGAACCCCGTACATATGATGATCGGCATGTCCGGTTTTATCTCGAAAATCTTTCTTGCCAGCAAATCCCCGGACATTTTCGGCATGGCCATATCCGTCAGCACCAGATCAAAGGCATCAGGATCGGTTTCAAAGGCATTGAAGGCTTCTGAACTGTCCATAAACGCTGTCACCGTGTAACCAAGCCGTTCCAGGATCTGTTTTTCAAGCTGAACAACCGGGTGTTCATCATCCACAAGCAAAATGCGTTCATTTCCCCCCATATCCTCACCTTTGTCCTGTTCATGCTGAGTATCGGTCAGTTTATCCATCAAAGGAAAATAAACAAAAAACCGGGTTCCCTTTCCCGGCTCACTGGTAAATTTTATCGCCCCGTTGTATTTTTTTACAATGGCGTAAACCGTTGCCAGGCCAAGCCCGGTCCCTTTGCCTTTTTTCTTGGTGGTAAAATACGGGTCAAAGATTTTGTCAGCCACATCAGGATCAATTCCCCTGCCTGTATCCAGAACCGATAACAGGGCACAGCGGGTGCAGTTCAGCTGAAGGGCCTTTTTTTCCTCTGAACTGACCTTTTTTTCCCGGAGCTGGACAGAGATGGAGCCACCAGCCTCTTCAACCTCATGAAAGGCATTGGTGATCAGGTTCATGGCCACCTGGTGGATCTGGATGGGGTCTGCCTTGACCATACCGCAGTCCTTCTGGATATCCCGGGAAATGTCAATGTCCATTGGAATTGTGGACCGGCAGAGTTTCAGCACCTCTTTTAATACGCTCTGGATCATGACAGGGATCTCTTTGAACTCGGACTGCCGGCTGAAGGACAGAATCTGCTGAACAAGGGCGCTGCCCCGCTGGCCTGCCTTGTAAATCTCCTTAATATTCTGATATGCCATGCTGTTGGGGTCAAAATCCTCAAGCATCATTTCTGACAGGGCAACTATAGGAAAAAGAATATTATTGAAATCATGGGCAATTCCCCCGGCAAGGGACCCTATGGATTCCATCTTCTGGGCCTGGTGAAGGTTTTCTGCCAGCCTGACATCCTCGGTAATGTCCCGCTTGACCGCAACAAAATTCACCGTTTTACCATTGCCGTCAAGCACCGGAGATATGACCATCTCCTCCAGATACTCGGTCCCGTCTTTTTTTTTGTTTGTAATACGGCCCTGCCAGGGATTCCCAGCCAGTATGGTCTGCCAGAGGGTGCGATAAAAGGATTGATCCTGTTTTCCGCTTTTAAGTATTCTGGGATTGCTGCCGATGGCCTCCTTTACCGGGTATCCGGTAATCCGCTCAAAAGCAGGATTGACGTACAGAATCGTGCCGTTGACATCGGTAATCACAAACATTTCAACGGCCTGTTCCACTGCGGACATCAAACGGGCCCGCTCAGCCTCTGCCTGCTTGTGTTCTGTTATATCTGCAGCCACACCGAGCATGCAGTCCGGCAAAAATTCAAAATCAAGGGGAACTTTAACGGTCTGAAACCATTTTGTGGTGCCGTCTGCCAGGGTAAACTGCTCTGCTGAAATATGCCTGGTTTTTTTGGTTTTTATTACTGCCCGGTCATGGGCCAGAAAACTTTCAGATTCCTCATGGGTAAGACTGCCTGTTTGGGCCAGTTCATAATCGGTTTTGCCCAGCATTTTTTCTTTGGGAACATTGTAAAGAGTTGAAATCGCCTCATTGACAAGCATGTATTGGCCGTTAAAATTTTTCACAAAAATGCAGTTGGGGGACACATCAATCACCTGGCGGAAAAAAAGCTCGTTTTCCCTGAGGGTGTCTTCAGCCTGCCTGCGCTCTGTGATATCTACGGCGCGAAAGACCACCCCCCTTATCTCTTTGTCTTTGCCGCGACAGGGCTGACAGAATACGTCCAACAACCGGGAGTTATGGCCTGGAAAATCAAAGTTCCATTCAAAGTTTACCGTTTCCCCCTTAAGGCAACGGTCCAGACAGGGTTTTATTTGATTTTCAAAAATATTGCGGCCGAAAATATCTTCCACAGTATTTTCAACAGCTTTCTCAGCTGTTATGCCGTACAGGGCAGAAAAGGCATTATTGACCATGAGACAGGTATAATCTCTGGATATCAGCGCCATGGGCTGGGGCATGGCGGAAACCATAGCGTTAAGATAATCAACCTGCTGCGCCAGTTCCTCATAGCCTGGTTTTTCAGATAGGGGCATACATTGTCCTTTTTTTCTGTTTCTATAAGAAACGCTGATCAGCGCATTGCCGCTGGCTGCGTTTCATTATCTTCGGTGTGGCCGGGTCGATGATCAATGGCCGGCCATTCCGGGTCTTATAAAATTTAAGGGTTCCCCTGTAACAGCACATATTATACCAAAGAAAATTTAAATGCAAAAATAATCCCAGAAAATCCGCACATCACCCACAGCATGATCCTTAATAAAAAACTTGAAACAGAATCTAAAACACTGTATAATAAGAATTTATGATTTGTTTGATGATGGATTGGCATCATGTTGGCATCATGCCCTACTTTTTTCAATTTATTCTTGCATTCTGCCCTGATTCAGCAGGCTTGACCAGTAATATGGGAAATAGATTTCATACCGGTATAACATAAAAGTAATAGTTATAAGCAAGAAAGTGGCATATACACCAGCCGTCACAGGATTTTTCAACAGCGGCTGTTGTTTTAAATAAAAATAATATAGATCACCCATCCAGGAAAGACAATGAGAAGCCGGTCAGATCATTGACCATACAAACACCAGAACCCTATCATTTTTAAATATGGAACAGATTTTGCTTTATATGTGATGAAAACCAAAAATCATTAAGCTTTAATACTGGATAATATAACCTGGGAGTTATACCATGCACAACCCGCAAAAAATAAATAACAAATTACACATGAGCAGATACTGGATTCCATCCATTGCCCTGATACTTTCCCTGGTGATCATGATGAGCAGTACGGCTTTCGGTGGGGCGTTTCTTACAGAGGACGGAACTGCTGTTCCTTCTGTTGATGCTGATGGGAATCCTTATATCGTACTTAATGGGGAGCGTTATGTCGTATTTAATAGAGCCCGCTCTGACTCTGCCACATACACAGACGCATGGA
>JAWOEJ010000311.1:0-3808 GCA_046482845.1 Desulfobacteraceae bacterium
CCGTTGTCACTTTCTGGGCCTCCACGGTTTCAGTGCCGGCAAAGTTCAACCCCAGCACGTCCGTCCAGAAATTTTTTCCCTTTTCAATGCTGCCCACGGCAATGCCGAGGTGATCTATCTTTGTAATTTTCATTTCTTCCCCCTGTTTTTATATAAAAGCCATCAGCTGTCAGCCATCAGTGCTCAGCTAAAAGCTAACAGCTAACAGCTAAAAGCTAAAAGTTAAAAGCTAAAAGTTAAAAGCTAAAAGCTAAAAGTTAACAGCTAAAAGCTTTCATGCTTTATTGTGTCCGCCAGGACATGTGGGTTATAAGAAACACTCACAAGAGCATTGCCATTGGCGGCGTTTCATTCTTCATTATGGCCGGGCTGATGTTCATGGGCCGGCCATAACGGATATAGAACAAATCAAAATTATCTTATAGATGCTTCAATGAAATGGCAAAGTCAACCCAAAATTATGTTTATCTTAAAAAACGCTTTTAATTGTATAATTTTCACGGCAGAAATATTTATGCTGTAACTCGATCATCAAATTCTGTGACCCTGCAGCCCTGAGATCATCATAATAACCGGCATGAACAATGGAGTCCCACCAAAGACAGGGGCCTGGACGAAAAGCCAGATCGAATTTAAGGCAGCCGATCCGGGGTCTTGGCCCTGGCGGTTTTGTGGAGAACGGGGTCAGTCTCTGGACCCTGATTTCAAGGCTGAAAAAAAATTGTAAATGGATTTATAATAGGAAAGGACCAGCGCTAAAATAATGGCTGCAAAAATATATTGAATGGCATGAAAACGATCTTCCAGAAAATCAAAACAGAAAAACCAGACAATGATGGCTGTCAGGGTCCCGGCACCTGCAGCACTGAAATTTCTGGCCAGCTTTAAATTAAGCATATACCCGATGACCACCCCTACAACCGGACCGGTGACAGGAAGGGGAAGCATGACAAAAACAAACAAACCGATCCATCCGTAGACCATTATCTTTTCTTTCTGGCTGGTGGCCTTTCCGGCGAGTTTTTCCATAAGCCGGGACAGCCAGAGCACCTTGATATAATTTTTGGTGGTCAGCACAAAAATGGAATAGGTATAGCACACAATGAGAACTTCAAGGTAAAAATTATAGGCAATGGTAGAAAATGCACCAAAATCATTCATAATACAGAGTCCGATTCCAGCAGCACGTCCGCCAAAGGTATGGGCCAGAAGAACAAGGGTCATCACTTCTGCTGTTTCTATATCTGTCATGATAAAAAAAACTGTCAACAACAAAAGCAGTACTGTTAATATAAACCCTGTAATGAGTACCCTGCCCTCAGTTGTATTAAAAACCTTTACTGTCATGGGAAATCTAAAACCCTTTATTTTTTTACAACAATTGTTCTAAATTCACTACCCGGAGGGGATGTCTTCTGCTTTACTGTCGATAACCAGGTTTTGTGTCTGGTTTCTGGGGAACGGTGCCGGGCTTGTGTTATCGGCGTTAACTGCCACACCCGGTGTAAGCCCGTGACGGCGCAGATAATGCCCTTAACGCTGCCCTGACCCCTCACAATAAGGATTATATAAAATCAATCCCCGATAAAGTCAAGCAATGTCTGAACGAAAACCCTGATCATCAGGGATGAATAAAAAAAGAAAGCCCTGTCCGGCGCATTTTTCTCTATTGACAAAAAAAAGAACTTTGATATCATCATATATTTTTATTATGACCAGATTCTGATTGGAATAATACAACCGGACCGGCGGCCGGTGCACCTAATACTTTCATATAACTTCCATGCCTTGACAGGCACAACAAAGCATGAAAGCTGTTAGCTGAGTACTGATGGCTTTCTTATAAAAAACGGAGTAATTAAAAATGGAATTTTTTTTCAAACCAGACGGCATTGCCCTGATAGGTGCCACCCCGAATCCCTTAAAAGGGGGAAACGCCATATTGAAAAACCTGAAAAAAGGATTTAAAAACGGCATCTATCCTGTCAATCCCAAATACAAACAGATTGAAGACCTTACCTGTTATCCTTCAATAAGGGAGATCCCCCACAAAGTGGATATTGCCATTGTGTTTGTACCAGGGAAATTTGTATATCCCATGATTTCTGAATGTGCTGAAAAAGGGATAAAAGGGGTTATTATTGAATCCAGCGGATTTGCTGAATCCGGCAGGGAAGGCCTGCAAATGCAGAAAAAACTTGCAGATGCTGCAGAAAAAGCCGGAATCAGGCTGTGGGGACCCAACTGCATGGGTGTAGTGGATGTTGTCCATAAAAAAATTCTCTCCTTTGTCTCTCCATCCATATGGGACAGCCTGCTTGCCGGAGATGTCTCCCTTATCGTCCAGAGCGGCATGCTGTCCGGTGCGTTTCTCATTGACACCATGTCCCACCAGAGCATGGGAATCAGCAAGGTATGCTCCATCGGCAACAAAATGGATGTCAGTGAATGTGAGATACTGGAATACCTGATCCAGGACAAAGCCACCCGGGTCATCGGGCTTTACCTTGAATCCTTTGCCAGCGGCAGACGATTCATTGACATCTGCAGCCAAAGCACCAAACCCATTGTTCTGCTCAAGGGCGGGAAAAGTGAAAAAGGGGCCAGGGCCGCCATGGGACATACGGCCAGCATGGCAGGAAACAATGAAATCGTTAAAGGGGCCATGGCTCAGGCCGGGGTTACCCAGGCAGATGACTTCCAGCATATGATGGATATCTGCCGCTCCCTATCCGCCTATCCTGAAAATTTTTCCAGGGACAGCAAAAAGGGCAGGATTGCTGTGCTAACCTATACCGGCGGAGCCGGCATTGTATCTTCGGATTTTATCGATACCAAAAACAATGTGGAAATGGCAGAGTTGTCCCCCTCCAGCAGAGACCTGCTGGAAAAAATTTTCCCGGAATGGATGCCGGTGGCCAATCCAATTGACCTCTGGCCTGCTGTTGAACGCAACGGGGTGGAAACCGCCTATGGAACCGCCATAAAGGCCGTATGCAGAGATCCTTATGTGGACGGTATTCTGATCCATGCCTTTGCCGGTGGATTTGCCCTGAATCTTGATATTGAGTCCCTGGCAGCTGAAGCCGGATCTGCGGGAAAACCGTTGTTCTGCTGGCTCCTTGGTGAAAGAGAAAGTGCCATGGCCTTTCAGATCCGCTGCAACAAGGTAAAAGTTCCGGTTTTCCGGGAAATATTCCGGGCCGTGGAATGTATGGATGCGGTGTTTTCCAGACAACATCTCACAACCGGCCAGGAAAATGCTGCAGCAGGGGACAGTGCCGGGACAGGGGCCTTTCCAGTCTGTCTGCCTGAGACAGAGATCCCTGAAACTTCTGAATTAACCATCCTGGATGAATTTCACGCCAAAAAAATCCTCGCCAGCGCAGAAATTCCAGTAACAGAGGAGGACATTGCCCAGTCTCCTGAAACCGCAGCACAGGCTGCTTTAAAAATTGGTTTCCCCGTTGTCATGAAAGGCCTTGTGCCGAATATGGTACATAAAACAGAATCCGGCCTGGTCAGTTTGAATATCCGTTCAAAACAGGAGGTTGAAGAAGAGTTTAAACGCCTTGACACTGACATGAAACACAAGGGAAACATTCTGGTACAGCAGCAGATCAAAATTGATGTGGAACTCATACTGAAAAAACATATTGTTTGAATATGATCTTTTCTATTTCATCGTTGTGTTCCCTGGCAAAAGTTTCAAGTGCATCAGAATCCCTGTCACGTTGTTTTTCGGGCCATTCATTCCAGGGTAAATAACCAACAGCCCTCTTTATGGCCAGGAAAAGTGCAAAATCGG
>JAWOEJ010000082.1:0-4920 GCA_046482845.1 Desulfobacteraceae bacterium
TCTTGGCCAGTTACCCGGACGATCAAATAGTCTGATCTTCTTTGGTTCTCAATGCTATTGACAGGCGGGAATAGCTGGGGGGCTATCAACCGCTGGAGGCTCTTAATCGGAACTTCCATAAAAACTTGATAAGCGATGTTACGCTTACATTTATTATTGGTTGTCTGACGGTATTAATAAGGGAAGGCTAAATATCAATGATATAAATATTATGGTTGAGTTTGGCCCGGATCAAAAATTGTTGTAAGATGGTAAAATTTGGTATGCCCTAATATGAGGACTTACAGGGATAGTCCTCTCCCTTTATTGAAATTTAAAAAGGCAGGACTATCTATTGGAGTTTCTCCTGAGGTGGAGGTATATAACAATAGTGTTACCTCGCCGGTTAAGCCATTTGCCATACAAAATATGTCTCTATACTCTGTGGTATCTCTTGCAATAAAGAAAATACGTGAGCCATCGGCATTGCTGGTCATGCCGGTGAATGTATCAAACAACCCGACTGAAGGGGGAAGAATCACCTCAACAGGCTCTGTAGTTGATTCAAAATTGTGGACAAATAATTTATAGTGGTTGCTATAGTCGAAATAGGTAGAACCATAAAAAGCCACCACTTTGCCATTACTACTCATGGCACTCAGGTCAATACTAAAATCCACTCCGCCAGGATAGTAATTTTGTCCATCAAAAACTCTATGAAAGCTGGCTTCACGCACAAATGGAGCAGCAACACAGAGTTGTGTTAGCAACAATAAACCTAATAATAGCCCACTTGCCTGCATCTGAATTCTCATTTTCATTATTCCTCAAAGTAAAAAATCTAAACCAATATATTTTACCGTACCATAAAAATAAAAAATGGTGGAAGATAAATAAATCTTTAAAAATAATTCTACTATATGGAAAATAGGATAATCAAATAATTCCAAGCTCCATTACTGTATATTGGAGATAAACCTGAATCTAAACCCTTAAGCATACTTGCATTTATCATGCAGTTCTCCAAAGCTCAACCATCTTGCAACTATCCTTGATTCTCTGAAAACTCAACCATACTTGCATCATTCATAATTCTCGGGATACTCAACATTTGAATTGGTATCCTTTTCAAGTGTTGTGTCTCTGTTACCCGGAGCATTGACCGACAGGATCAGGTGTCCTGGATTGAATCAGGCAGGTTCTTATAGGCTTCAACACACCGTTTTTTCGGTAACTGTCGAGAGCTCGTTAAGAGTCTCAGGGTTTATATCGATCTGTCCCGGCCAGACAATAGTGCCCTGGGGATTCGATACCGATCTGGATCTTGCTGACGCCGGCAGCGCCCATTTTTTCCAGTACCCTTTCAATCGCAATCAAAGTCTTCTAAACCCCATACTTCAGCCATATTTGTTATTGATGGATTATCATAACGTTTCATTGTTGCTATCCATTCAGGCATTTCTTCTTTTATTATTTCTTTAAGGTCATCAAGATCTTCTTTTTTTATCATTTCTTTCTCATGCATGAACGTATAGAATTTCTTCAAACTTGCGGCATTACTTTTTATTTGTGCCGGACTCGACCACATTGCCTTTTTGATAAACCAATAGCCAAGAAACATACCAATGTCATGTATCCCATCTTTTGCTTTAACAGCATCTTCGTAAAGAAGAAATTCATTTATGTAAAAATCAATATTTTTGACATGCTTATCTGCTGTTTTCGATTTTAGCCCCTTGTTTAAAAGATAGTTTTCAAATTCATCAAGTAGCTTATCATTATCTTTTCTTATTCTTTTGCATGCCCTTTCTAATCTTTCATAATCATCTGTCATTCCTAACCTCATTCTGATTGTATTATTATCAAGATACCTAACGTCCGCGGATCACCTGCACCCAAAGCAACGAAGATCTTGTAAAGGGCACATTTGTTGGATGTACCAAGAAAATCTGAAAGCGGCATCGCTCTGGGTGTCAGAGTGCATGCGCCTTGTTGGGCTCTATATATAAACCCTGTGCAGCTGTTACAATTTTTGACAGCTCATCTTTCATCCGCTGCTCAGCATGCCATAAATCGTATGCTTGCTGCATGCGTAGCCAAATCTCCGGGCCATTGCCAGCAAACTTACCAATTCTGAGTGCCATTTCGGTTGTGATTGGATGGGTACAAGCTAGAACAGTTTTTGTTACAGTGTCAACAATTTTGTTACAGTTTTACCTTAAAATTAAATTTGATGTGAAAAAGATGGCTTAGCCCAACAAGTTAGTTAAACGCCCATTAAAAAGGCCCCTGTACACCCTGGAGAGATTTTACGCAAAGACTGCTTAAAAATTTCGAGTAGCCCTTCACCGATGCGTCAATGGTCTGGTTGTTTGAAAATCTTACCGGCCAGCACCCGCTGTTTTACCTTTGCGGTGGGCTCTTTTTAAAGGAACTGCCAGGCTTAAATATTTGCCGTTTTCTTCAAACATCAATTTTTTATCCGTCATCATTTTTAAAAAGGGTGTCACCTTGTCCTGGGTCAGCCCCTGAAAATGATGAAGGATTTTTTGCAGTGACCGATGCTGCCCGCAATAGAGGTACACTTTTCTGGAGATCCCTTCCAGGCGATGGGTAATGGGGGCTTTTGAGAGGCGATTCTGGCGGATGATCATAAATTCTCTTCCATCCCGGTAACTCAGAATCGGGGTATCACCATCGGTCTGATGAATCCGGGTATACGTTTTTTTCCAGTCATGAACCTTTTGCTTAACCGGCCGCCACAGTTTTCTCTGGTATCTTATGTCGCCGCGGTACGTCTGGATCAGAAAGGTCATTTGGCGGTGAATATCTTCCGGGAATATTTTTGCATAATTGGGATGGTTGAAAACTGCCTTGACCCCAAAGGACGCTGGATCCTTATAAACACTGCTTCCATATCCCAGCCAGAAATTCACAATCTTCAGGGGGCGGAAAAAAACAGCAAATTCAAGGGCTTTGAGGGTTTCGTTCACGTCATCGATATCACTGCCGGGAAAATCAAGGATCAGGTTGGCGGTGTTGGCGATACCTAAGCCTTCACAGTGCTTCATGATTTCCAGATTCTGGATGGCGGTGGTTCCCTTGTTTAACTTTTTCAGCAGGCGGGAGCTGAGGGATTCGATACCGATCTGGATCTTGCTGACGCCGGCAGCGCCCATTTTTTCCAATACCCTTTTCTGAGTGGTGGCCCTGAGTTCACAAAAGAGATTGAGATCTTTTTCCAGTCCAGACAGCTGCTCAAACATCTCCACGGCGGTTTTTGCCGGTATGAGGTTGTCCATGAACGCCACAGAAAGCGTGCGGTATTTTGAAGTGAGATGATCGATTTCGCTGCATACCTGTTTCGGGCCTTTACACCGGTACCCCTTCCAGTTACGGTTGAGATTGCAGAAGGCACAGCCTGAATGTCCTGAATTCGAAGCCTGCCACCAGCATCCCCGGGATGCTTCGGCCGGAAGTGTTGGGAAAAAAGTATGATCTGGCGCAGCTGTTTTCATTAAATGAAAATAGTCGTCATAATCCGGAACGGGCAGATCCGTTAAGTCTGCCATTTGGTTGAAGGTTACCGGTTTTTCACTTCTGCAGGAGCGTGGCGTAACAACACCCGGGATGCGGGAGATCTTTTCAGGATCGGCAAAATCCCTTAAATGGCGCACCAGGCTGCACAGAGGTCGTTCTCCTTCTCCGTTAATGGCAAAATCGATTTCCGGGAATACCGTAAAAATGTCCTTAATGGCATCTCCCGCAAACATGGAACCGCCGATGACAATGGTGAGTTCTGGACATCTTTTTTTAATGGCGCGGATAAAGTACAAAGAGGAGGTGAGCTGACAAAGACAGATTGAAACGCCTGCCAGACCAAAGCGGTCCCAGTTGATACCGCTGATAAAATCATCGGCAGCCTCTGCCGCCTGATGCGTCAGGGCGTTGAAGTCGACCTTCAGTGACAGGGGGTTGCCCTTTGCTTCCCTGTAGAACAGCGTTTGAATGAGGTCGAACCGCTCCGGATATAAGAGCGCCGCATAAACGGATTCAGCCAGCCAGGTTTTTTCGGAAATTTCACGATAAAGGGGATAGCCGATGACAGTCGCTAATTTCAGATAAAAATGGTGGGTCTCCACCTTAAGGTCGAAAATCTCCTGTTTCAGATATGATTTCAGTGCACCCAGTTGAATGGATGGACTGCTGAAAATCGGCCAGGGGGCGGATATAAGAGTAATACTTTCTATTTTATTTTTAGTTTCTGACGAGCCCATATGGCCATTTTCTCCGTGCTGTATGTCTTGATCAAGTAAGGGATCTTCCAGAAAATAATCCACGCATCTTGCTTGTCTTTTTGCCCGTCTCCTGCGTTGCGCCAATGGGACATGTTAAAATGATATCAATGTGATACCAAACTGTCAAGATCCATTTTTTTATCAAAAAAACTGAATATATGCCAGTTTGTCTGCTAATTTTCTGAAAAAACTATTTAAAACAACAATATTAACACCGAGAGTTGTCTTGAGACAAGAGCGGGGTCTTCTGAATATAGACCGAGCCGATTAAAATCAGAAATGGTTCGGTGACCTTCTTTATTTTTAACTCGATTATCAAGTTTTTGTAGAAGGAACGGTTAAGAGCCCCCAGCGGTTGCCTGTCAGGAACATTGAGAACCAAAGGAGATCAGACTTTTTCCCTGCCAGGCGTTAAGAAAATCAAGCTGTTTGAGGACCAGTGGCCGCAGTTCCTTGATTTTTAGCCTGGCAGGGAAAAAGTCCTCCGTAGTTCTCGTTCCTGACAGGCAACCGCTGGGGGCGGCACTATTCAAAAAACTTGATGATCGAGTTTTAGCTTTTAGCTGAGTACTGATGGCTGACGGCTGAT
This sequence comes from Desulfobacteraceae bacterium, assembly GCA_046482845.1. GTDB lineage: Bacteria > Desulfobacterota > Desulfobacteria > Desulfobacterales > Desulfobacteraceae > DATFJZ01. Next base: position 4,867 of record JAWOEJ010000082.1, read on the forward strand.
GGCTTTCATATAAAAGTCATCAGCTTTCAGTTAATCGGCCTGGTAAAGCCCTTT
>JAWOEJ010000095.1:0-12799 GCA_046482845.1 Desulfobacteraceae bacterium
CAACAGTGGAACAAATTCAGTTCATATCGAAGGAACTTCCGATCTGGTATTATAGAACCAAAGGAGATCAGACTTTTTGCCCTGCCAGGCGGTAAAAAAATCAAACTGTTTGAGGACCAGTGGCCGCAGGTTGCCGATTTTTAGCCTGGCAGGGCAAAAAGTCCTCCGTCGGTCGCTGTTCTGACAGGCAACCGCTGGGGGCGGTGCATTTCAAAAAACTTGATGATCTAGTTTCATGATTTGTTGTAAACGGTTACTCCACAATATCCTTTCCATTCACCTTGATTTGATGCCCTTCTCCGGCGTCAAATACCACTGTGTAATCTCCATCGGGTTTTTTAAATGAAAACTCGCTGAATTCATTCATCTGCCCCTTTTTAAGGGTTTTCCCCTCATTATCCGTTACATACATGATAACGCCCTGGGCGGAAGAGCCGTCGGAAAACCCGCCTTCACATGTAATGGTGCCGTCGCCTTCGTCCCAGCAGGAACACAGAGGCGTGTGAGCAAAGGCCTGAGCGGTAAAAATAAGTGCTGCCAGTGTTAATCCAGTAAAAACGTTTTTAAACATCAATACCTCCAGATAATTTAAACCATTATATTTTTAGCAGGACGGATCAGTCCCACCGCTACTGCAAATACCAGGGCCCCTGCCCAGAATGTATACATTGCCTGCAGCCCGGTTAATCCGAGAAGGCTTCCTCCGGTAAACACCATAGAGGCAACAAACATGGCAAGCAGGGTCTGGAATCCAAAACTTAAAAGCATCATTTTATACGATCCGGACTGGATCTTTATGGTTATCATGGTTGCCACACAGGGCGGGAAAAGCGCCATAAAAAGGAGAAGGGCAAGTCCGTGCAGCGGGGTAAACCCTTTTTCACCGCTTTCCATTCTTTTTTCAAGGCTCTGCCCCTGTTCACCCTCATTGTTCTGGTAAAGCACGCCCAGGGTTGCCACGGTACTCTCCTTGGCTGCAAAGGAACTTAAAAGCGCTATATTTACCCGCCAGTTGAATCCTGCAAACTGGGACACCGGCTCCATGGCCCGCCCCATTTTCCCAAGGAAACTGTTGGCGATTTTCTCCTTTTTAATATCGTTGATCAGGCTTTTTCTGCTGTGGGAAAGACGTCTCAAAGCCCTTTTCGCAATTTTAGCATCCCTGCCCCCCTTTCCAGTGGCAATTGAGTAAAAGACAGAATTCCTTTCCTTAAACCGGTCATTTACTTTTTTTATGGATGCGCTGTCTGCCGTCATTCTGGCCCGTTTATACTGGTCTGCAAAAAGGATTAAATCCATGATTTCAACCCTTGTGACTGCTTGTTTGAACCGGGTTTCCCCCATTTTCTTCTCAAAATCAGACATTGCCTTTTCTGCCTGCTGCCCGTAATGCTGCTGTCTTGAATCTTCAAGTCCTGGAAACTGAAGCAGCACAAAAATAATAACAGCCACAGCAGCCACAATGGTGACTATTTTTTTCAGAAACGCCCAGATCCGCTCACAGGCCCTGCCAATGACACCTCTAACAGTAGGAAGGTGATAGGTGGGAAGCTCCATGATAAAGGGTTCGCTGGGTAAATCCCGAAGCAGGGTCAGGGTAAGGACTTTTGCCACGGGCAGGGCCAGAATAAGGGTAATTGTGGCAATAAACATCATCATTATGGATTTGTTTTCCGGAAAATAGATATTGATCACCAGTATATACAAAGGAATTTTGGCCAGACAGTTAAGCATGGGAATGATAAACATGGTCGCTGTCCTGGCCCTTTCATCGGGAATCCCTTTGGTGGACATAATGGCCGGCACAGCGCATCCGCCCACATAAACCCCGCCAAGAACCATGGGAAGGGTGGACTGCCCGTGAAGCCCGAATCTGGAAAGCAGCCTGTCCAGGATAAAGGCCATTCTCGGCATGTAGCCGCTGTCCTCCAGGATGGCAATGAGACTGAACAATATAAAAAAAATAGGGACATAGTTTAAAAGGGCATTTACACTGTCCACAAACCACAGGGAAAGGGAGCGGATCAACGGTTCACTGATAAACATGGGATCAGGCATGACTGCCTCGGTTAAAGCCCTTAGTTTTGCAAGTATCGGCCAGGTATAATTGGTGACTTTGTACCCCTGAACGATGGACAGATTGTAAAGGGCATACACCACAGCGGCCAGTATCAACGGACCTGAAAACTTATGACAGACAAAGGCATCGATCCGGTCTGATATGCTCATGCCTTTTATCTGTCTTTTTTTGACTGAAATGGCGCATATTTCACCGGCCTGCCTGTACCTGCAGTAGGCAATGTGTTTTTCAGGTGAAATATCCTGTTTTATCTTGAAATCCTCTATCTTTTCTCCTAGAGATTTAAAAAGAAGATCAGAATCAGGAATTACAGCATTGACAAGCTTTTTTACCTCCTGATCATCTTCCATCAGCTTTATGCCAAGCCACCTTAAGGGATAGGAGATATCCCCTGCCATCATGGAAATTTCCTCCATGATACCTTGGATATAGGGTTCCATCACTGTATAATCAATTTTAAAACCGCTTTTTTCCACCCTGCCAGTGGACATCTCTATCTGCTCAAGAAGGGCTTTTTTTCCATGCCCCTGTTTTATGGATGTGGGAATTACAGGCACGCCAAGGCTGTCTGACAATTTTTCTAAATCAATTGAAATCCCTTTTTTTGACGCCACATCCATCATATTGGCATTAAAGACAACAGGCCTTTCCATCTCAAGGAGCTGAAAAGTAAGGTACAGGCTTCTTTTTATATTTGACGCATCTGCCACATTTACAATCAGTTCTGGTTTGTCATGGAGGATAAAATTCCTTGACACCCTTTCCTCGGGGGAAAAAGAGGTCATTGAATATGTTCCAGGCAGATCCACGATTTCAATCCTGCTGCCGTTGATAGAGCAGAAGCCAGACAGCTTTTCCACGGTCACCCCGGGATAATTGGCAACATGCTGCCTGGCTCCGGTAATGGCATTGTAAATGGTTGATTTACCGCAATTGGGCTGACCTGCCAGAGCCACAACTTTGGCAGGGCTTTTCATTTCAGCAGATCTCAACATGATCTGCCTCTTCATGCCTCAGGCTTAAATTATAGCCGTCAATCTCAATCTGCATGGGATCCTCAAGGGGGGCATTGCGGACAATTTTAACTTCCAGACTGGGATACAGTCCCAGGTCCATGAGACGCTGACCCAGCTTTCCCTCTGCCGTCATCTTTTTAATGAGCACCTTTCTGCCGGGTTTTATTTTGCTTAATAAAGTCAATTATAGCCTCCATGCTTTATCAGTTAAACCAAAATAGTTTTATATACCTAAAAAAAATACAAAGTTAAAAACAAATTGCCTTATATAAGAAAAAAAACCCTGTGTCAATAAATTTTTTTTGGTATGCTTAACTTTTTTTATAAAGCAATATAGTTCTGCAGATTAAGGATAATTAGTGTTTGAACGAAAACGCACCCATCTGCTGCGTTGCTGCAAAAGTTTGCCAAATTATATAATCGGGCCTCATGTACCTGAGTACACTCCGGTTTCAAACTTTTTTGCGCCTTGCAGCTGGGCACGTTTTCGCCCAAACACGGGGTTTTCGTTCAGACACTAATTATACCCCGGAAAAAGGGAGATTATTTGCTGTATGTAAGGGATGTTTTTATATGAAAGCCATCAGCCGCCAGTACTCAGCTAAAAACTAACAGCTAAAAGCTAACAGCTAACAGCTAACAGCTTTATTGCGCCTGTCAAGGCATGGCCGTTATATGAAAAACAGGTGGGTACCAGCCGGTTATAGCAGGGGGGGTTATGCTGGGAAAAAGGCTCAGGGAGTTCAGAGCCCCGGGGATTTGAGAGAATAGGAGGCAGGCAGCGGGAAAAGAATAAAAAAAATGAAACACCCCTGAATAAAACCGGTTCACAGGTGTTTCATATCAAGAATCAGTAGAACGAAACCTTTAATTTTTCTGCATCGGTTTTTCTTATGGTGATATGATATCCCCGGACACCAATATCAATATCTCCTGTTTCAGGGCTGATATTTTCCACCTCAATCAGACTTCCCGGGGTTATGCCGAGTTCTGACAATTTCAATTCTATGCCGTTATCACTTTCAAAACTGACAAGTCTCGCCTTTGCCCCTTTTTCCGCCCCGGCAAGGGGAAAGCTTTCGCTTAAAACATTGGCGCATTCCCTGGCATAGTTCTGAATATTACCAATACATTTTTCTGCGCCTTTATGACAGTGCTCCATTGAAAAATTATTGTCGCAGAACCGTTTAAATCCCTGGGTCCACTCGGCTCCGCTTCTGGGGCAGATCCGGGCAAATTCCACAAACCGGATAATTCTTTCAAGCACCTCGGGCGTAACCGCATGCTCCATTCTGCAGGCTGCATCATCTGCCTTTTCCTCATCCTCGATGCAGAGAATTTCAATAATAAATTTTTTCAGGATTTCGTGGCGCCGGATGACATCCAGGGCCATTTTCTCCCCTTCTTCAGTCAGGGTTATCACATCATAGGGGGCATAGTTCAGATAGCCTTTTTTTGCAAGAGATTTTAAAGCGCCGGTTACAGAAGAATTATTCACCTCAAGACGTTTTGCGATTTCCTTTACCCTTGCGGCCTGTTTATCTTCAATAATATGATAAATTGTTTCAAGATAGTCTTCAAGGCTTGCTGTTAATAATTTATTTTTTTTCATACGCTTTCTCCTGTCTGTAAAAATTCTTCCTGGATGTACTTTTAATGTATTATAAGATAAGTATATAGAAATCCGAAATTTGTCAAGAAATCAAAATATATTATAAGCAACAAAAGAAATTGGTATTCCAAGAGGTCTTTTTGTTTAAACAAATAGAAACAGGAATGGCAAAGGCAATGGACCGGATGTCTGCCAGAAAAAAAACGCAGTGAAAAAATAAAAACAAGGGGGTGGGAGGGGCTAATATCAGGCCGTCAAATCATCGCATACAGGATGCAGACAAGGATGGTCTGCTCAATGGACAGAAAATGACGGCCTGACACCTTGCCTCAGGAGCAAAAGGCAAGTAAACGGCATTTATACTTCTGTAAAATAAGATGAACTGCCTAAAATTCCATGGCAATCTGAGTTGTCAGTGTATGGGCTTCTTCACCACTGCCGCCGTCAGATTCGTCATAATCCTCATCATAGGCATATTCAAGGGAAACAAAAATCAGGTTGTCAAAAAATCCCATGCCTGCCGCGGCCATGTACCGGGTTTCCGGCAGTTCCAGTGCAAGGGCTTCATCCATGCCCTGACAGGCCACAGCCAGGGTGGTATCATGGCCTGCCACATCAAAATTATACCCCAGTTCCAGATTCCAGGCCTCGGGCTCTGCTCCGCTCTGTTTGAAAGCCATTTCACCGGGTTCAAATTCATCCAGTGCAGTGACATATTCTCCAATCAGGGTAAATCCTTTAAATCCCAGAACACCGCTAAGACTTATGCCATCCACATAATCCTCTATATCCTCGGGAAGAGCGTCTGAAACCCCGTCAGTATCGCCCAGACTGCTGATATAGGATGCAGAAAAATCCAGGCCCAGGTCCCCGGTTTCAAATGAATACCCGATACTGGCACCGAAATTTTCCAGATGATCATCCCCGCTCTTTTCATCAATATCACCGTTAAACAGATATATTCCGCCGTAAACACCTGAATATTCAAATCCAAAAAGGACTGAAGTCTCCTGGGTTTCTCCAATTTCAAGGGTTAAAGGATCTGACACCATACTGGTTTCAAACACCCCGAAAGGAACATACTGACGGCCCAGGGTCATAAACGCCGGAAACTTTTCTGTATTGCCAATGGTAATAAACGCCTCATCCACGCTGATATCCTCGCCTTCACCTTCTTCCCAGAGAAACAGAACATGGGAAGACACAAAGTCGTGGATCCGGGCGTCTATGCCGAGTTCTGCTGTGGCCAGTTCAAAATCGCTTTCATCTTCGTCTTCATAATCACTGGTATAAAATCCTTCCACCTCCACCAGACCGGAAATACTGACTCTGTCCATAATATTTGAAATCCATTTTCTGTCTTCCTTTTTCTCCTGCGCCACACTGGACTTTAATCGGGTCAACTCGTTTTCCAGCCGGTCAATGCGCTGCGTCACCGGGTCTGAAGCCTGTGCGGTAAGCGCTGCGCTTAGGCAAACAATCAAAATAAAAATAAAAGCCCCTGTTCTGTAAATCTGCTGCATAAATTTCCTCCCTGAATAATTTTTAAATTTTAAAAAAATGACTGCCTTTTTCTGAAGCCTGACCGCTGAAGGGTATCAAGGTTACAGAAAATTATTTTGCTAATCTAATTAATTTTTTTAATGTTTATTTATTAGTCTTACCAAAATTAGTTGGTATATATAAATAGTATTCTTCACCATGTCAAGCAAAAAATTTTAAAGACAGAAAAACCTTTGTGTTCCGCCATGGCAGCATCCTGTGAAAGCTTTTAAAAATTTGTTCTGATTATTTTTTCCTTGACACTTTGGCCTGATTCTGATTGATTTCATAAAATTACAACCAAGGTGCTTTTAAAGCTTAATAGGGAATCCTGTGAAAGTCAGGAATGGGCCCACCGCTGTAATCGCTGACAAAAGCCGCAGCAATGCCACTGTTTATGAACAAGACGGGAAGGCGCGGTGATTAGGATGACGCGAAAATCAGAAGACCTGCCTGGGAGCAATAGAGATTTTTATCGGCAAATAAAAATTTCTCATACATCATCAGGACAAAAAGGGAAGCCCTGGATTGATACATTATCAGTCCAGGGCTTTTTTAATTAAACAGGGAAGATAAATTTTAATGCACAGATATCTGAAATCAAACCCAAAAATAATGCTCTCAGCCATGGTATTTTTTCTGCTGGCGCTGCCCGCAGCTGCCCTGGCAGACAAGATCAGAATCGGTTTTTTTGTAGGAGATTCCGATGCCTTTGCCTGCAGCCAGATGATCAGGGAACTCAATGACCCCGCTTTGGAAGTAGAGGTGTTTACATCAGATGACTGCAGCGCCTCAGAAGGCAAAACAGAAAAAATACAGAGATTCATCAAAACCATGGACACGGCTGTGGTGGACATCATGCAGTCTGATCCGGCAGACTGGCTTCTTGAAAACAAAACCAATATCAACCCGGATGCCAGGCTCTATGCTGTAAGGCATTCATCCCATGGTGAGGATTTTGCCTCTGCCGGCTTTATTTTTGACAAACAGATAAACAGCTATTTTTCCCACACCAGTTCTGAAAATCTGAAAAACCTTGTCCTGTATATAGCCAACAGGGATTTTTCCATAGATACCCATCCCGGGCCGCCTGTCATACCCGAAGAAAACAGCCTTTACCACCCCGATGCAGACAGGCTGTTTCCCACCATGATTGATTATTTTCAATGGTACAGGGAATCCGGGCATTTTAAAGAAGGAAAGCTGTGGAGCCCTTTGATTATTTTTCCCACAAGCATACTAAAATCCCGGAAACACCCCGTTGATATGCTCATCAAGGCCTATGAAAAAAACAATATCAACACCGTTGCCCTGATGCGCGCCACCGGCTCCATTGAAAAATCCCTTGAGAATCTCTTATTTACCCCGCCCCTCAAGGACAACCTGGGATCCGTGACAGGGTTTACATTCAAGTTCAAATCCGCCCTTTCCTCGGATATCCTCTCGATTTTTAAAAAAGCCAATGTGCCTGTATTCAATCCCCAGTATCTTTTTTTTACCCCAAAGGAAACCTGGCTGGATTCCCCGGCAGGGATTTCACCGACCGGCATCTCCATGCAGTTCTCCATCCCGGAACTGACCGGCCTTGTAGAGCCCAGTGTAACAGGGGGAAAGGAAGAGATCACTTCTCCTGACGGAAAAAAAACAGGGTATATTTACACTCCGGCAAAAAAAGAGATTCAAATGCTGGCAAAAAGGGCTGCCAGATGGCACCGGCTCAAAACCATGAAAAACAAAGACAAGAAAATTGTCCTGATCTACTACAACCATGGTGCAGGCAAGCAGAATATCGGCGCCAGCTATCTCAATACAGCAGAAAGCATAACCACCATAATAAAACAACTGAAAAAACAAGGCTACACCATAAAAGGGGATGTGTCTTCTGAGTCCATCATGGATCTTCTCATAAAAACCGGAAGAAATATCGGGTCATGGGCGCCGGGCGAACTGGACCGGCTGTCAGCCAGCAAAAATATTGAATCCATTCATATTGACACCTATAAACAATGGGTCAAAGACATTGATCAAAAATTTTATTCCCAAGTCAAAGCCCAGTGGGGAGAACCCGAAACGTCCACTATTATGACAACCAGGGGAAATTTTATTTTCCCCTGCGTTAAACTGGGAAACCTTACCCTGGTGCCCCAGCCTTCCAGGGGATGGGGGGATGATCCTGAAAAATTGTTTCACTCCACCACCCTCTATCCCCACCACCAGTATACGGCTTTTTACCTGTGGCTTTCCCATGTACTCAAGCCTGATGCCATGATCAGCATGGGCACCCACGGCACCCATGAGTGGCTGCCCGGCAAGCAGGCCGGCATGACCCAGAGCTGCGCCCCTGAAGTTCTCATTCAGGATATTCCCAGTCTTTACCCCTATATTGTGGATGATGTGGGCGAGGGGATTCAGGCAAAAAGGCGCGGCAGGGGCGTGATTATAGACCACGCCGTTCCCCCGTTTAAAAAAGGCGGTGCCTACGCCGAATACTCCCTTATGGCAGATCTGATCAGTGAACTTGAAACCACTGAATCCAGCGCTGTTAAAACTGAAAAATTCAAACGAATTGAACAGCTTATCCGAAAAACCGGTATTGACAAAGACCTCGGATTAAAAAGGATTGATGAAAACTCCCTTGAAGCTGTGGAGCACTATATTCTGGCGCTTAAAACAGACCTCATCCCCTTTGGGCTGCATACCTTTGGCCGATCCCCCAAAGGAGAGGGGGCAAAGGAAACAGCCCTTGCCATTGCAGAACAATCCAGCAATTCCCCGGAGTTTTATGAAGAAAAAATTGCCCAGTGCGGTATAAATGAAATAAACAGCCTCATGAATGGACTCAGCTCAGGATATATTGAGCCGGGCTCAGGCAATGATCCTGTGAGAAATCCCGAATCCCTTCCCACGGGCAGGAATTTTTATGCCTTTGATCCCGACCGGGTCCCTTCCAGGGGGGCCTGGCTGGCCGGGAAAAAAGCAGGGGAGGAACTGATCGAAACTTATAAGGAAAACCACGAAAACAATCTGCCAAGGCAGGTGGGAATTATTTTATGGGCAGTTGAAACCATAAGAAATCAGGGCATTAACACAGCCACCGCCCTTTTTCTCATGGGGATGAAACCGGTATGGGACAAACAAGAAAAAGTCATTGATATCACCCCTGTTCCAGGCAGAGAACTGTCCCGGCCAAGAATTGATGTACTGCTGCAGATGTCCGGTCTGTTCAGGGACACCTTTCCCAGGGTTGCCCTGTTGCTTGACAGGGCAGTAAAAAAAGCCGCGCTTCTCACAGATGTTCAAAATTATATTGCTGAAAACAGCGCTGCTGTCAAAGCAGAACTTATTAAAAACGGGTATTCTTCAAAAGATGCCGGCACATATTCAACCCTTCGTATTTTTTCTGCCCGGCCCGGGTCCTATGGTACAAAAACAGCTGAAATAACCGCATCCAGCGGATTGTGGGAAGATGACAATGCCATTGTTGACGCATTTACCGATATGGTTTCCTTTGGGTACTCCAAAGATACCTGGGGCCGGGACATGAAACCTGCATACCAGGCAAACCTCAAACAGGTGGACACAATAGTTCATTCCATATCTTCCACCCTTTACGGCACCATGGATAATGATGATATGTTTCAGTACCTTGGCGGCCTTTCCATGGCTGTGAGCCAGGCGTCCGGAAAATCACCGGATATTTTTATTTCACAGCAGAAAAAAAAGGGTAAGGGAAAAATAGAGTCCATTGATAAAACCATTGGAAAAGAACTGCGCAGCCGGTACCTCAATCCCAAATGGATACAGGGCATGAAAAAGGAAGGGTATGCCGGTGCCAGGGAAATGGAAAAATTTGTCGAATACATGTGGGGATGGCAGGTAACCGCCCCGGATGCTGTGGACAGCAAAAAATGGGAACAGACCTATGAGGTGTATGTTCAGGACAGGCACAGTCTTGACATGAAAAAATTTTTCAACCGCACAAACCCCTGGGCATACCAGTCCATAAACGCCAGGATGCTTGAAAGTATCAGAAAAGACTACTGGCATGCAGATGAAACCACAAAACAGACCCTTGCAAAAGAATATGCAGTGTCTGTGGTGGAAAAAGGGGTGGCCTGCTGCGCCCACACCTGCAACAACCCCCTTTTAAACCAGATGGTGGTGAATCTTATCTCCATTCCAGGCGTTCTTCCGGAAAAAACCATCACCGCTTTTAAAGCAGGTATTGAAAAAGCCGGGGGCCAGCCCCTTGAAACCCAGGTAGAAAATCAGAAAAAACAGATTAAAAAAATCAGCGCCGGGTTTATGAAAAAAACAGATCAAAATATTGATGAAAATTCTGAACCTGACAGGGACAACCCTTCAGATTCCCTTAAAAGCGACCCTTTAAAAGACGTGAAAGGATATAAAATCAAAGAAATGGAAAAAAACAATGAAAAAACAGAAATGACCTCCTCAGGTGCAGAATGGGCAGCTGCTTTGTTTGCAGTATTTCTGATCTGCCTTATTGCAGCAGGTGCAGCATGGAAAAGGTGATGTCATGGAATTAAAAACGCTGGTTCTGGGCATATTGATATCCATGGCTTGGTTTGCCGTAAAAAGCGGTGTGGGAATCCATTATTTCATGGCATCGGAAAAAAGGATGGGAAGGTTTAAAAAACTGCTCTTTGCCCTGGCAGGGGTGCTCATGTATACAGGGCTGTTTGCATCAGGGTTTTTCATTGCAGGACATATGAATACTGCGCTCTGGTATGACAGAGCTGCAGTCATCCTGAAATCAGGGTTGACCATTCATTTTGTCATGGCAGTGGTCATGGGCCTGTGGGGGACAGTCCTTTTAAAAAACAGAAAAAAAAGTAAAACCAGGGCCTGGCTTATCATGGTGCTTCCCTGTCCCATGTGCGCGCTGGTTATACTGTTTACCATGGCAGCCCTGAGCGCTGTTTTCCCGCAGACAGCCGTTTTTGCCGCGCTTATGATTTCCGGGGCCTTTGTCCTTATTCAGACCATTGCCATTGGACTTTCAGCCGCTGCAGTCAGAAAATATAGCATCAAACCCGATGTGATTCTGGGCTGGATCATGCTTGGCATTGCCGCTTATTTTCTGATTTCCATTATGGTGATCCCCCAGTTCAGAGGGATTGACAGAATTTTTACCATTGCCAGTGCCGGAAATACCGTCACACATACAAATTATGCTGCAGAACATCTAATGCTGGTGATCTTTATATCATGCGCTTTTGCAGCAGGAATCAAGGCTTTCAACTCTAAAAGGAGATATATAAAATGGCTGTTGGGGCTGTGTTAAAAACCTTTATTTTCCTGATTTCATCATCACTGCTTTATCCGGTTCTTTTTCTGCTTGCTGTGATCATTGTCTGGCTCTTTGTCTATTCAGGCACTTTTTTTGCTGAATTTCTGGAAAGGTCCAGAATCAAAAAAACCGATTCCGCCGGACTGTGTGATGAGATTGCCAGCGGAAACGGCAGGGCTTTTTTTTCAAAATCCGGACAACAATACCTGGATGCCCTGAAAAACATCCTGAATGAAAACAGGGACTGTGACATAAAAATTGAAAACCTTCTCCAGGAAACTGTTCACTCCATATGGAAATCCACGGACCGGCTGAGAATCCTTGTAAGAATCTGTCCAAGCCTCGGGCTGATCGGCACCCTTATTCCCATGGGGACAGGGCTTGCGTCCCTGGGCAGCGGCGATTTTGCAGAATTGTCAGCAGATCTTGTCATTGCGTTTACAACCACAGTGGTAGGGCTTGCAGCCGGAACCACGGCCTTTGTTTTTTACACAATCAAACGCAGATGGCTGGAAAAGGATGTTAAAAATATGGAACTTGCAACAGAGATACTTGTAAAGGAAGCCGGAAAAAATGAAATATCTGAATAAAAGCGATTCTTTTTCAGCAAAAAGCAGGTTTTCCTCCCAGGCCTTTAATGACAATGATCCCTTAACCGGGCTGGCCAATCTTTTTGACATCGGCCTGGTTTTTATTGTGGGGTTGATCCTTGCATTGATGTCCACCTACCATGTAAAAGACCTTATGGACAATAACTCTGAAATAACCATACTGAAAAAACAGGATAATGGTGACATGGAAATCATAACCAAAAAGGGAAAAAAAGTGAGTGTAAAAAAGATAACAAAATCTGAAGCCCAGGGCAGAGGACAACGCCTTGGAACCGCATACAGACTTGAAGGCGGTGAAATGGTTTATGTCCCGGACTGATTTTTTTTATGAAAGTCGTCAGCAATCCGTACTCAGCTGTCAGCTTCCAGTAAAAAATTAAAAATTTTTCTATTACTCGATCATCAAGTTTTTTGAATACCGGCGCCCCCAGCGGTTGCCTGTCAGGAACGAGAACGACGGAGGACTTTTTCCCTGCCAGGCTAAAAATCAAGAACTGCGGCCACTGGTCCTCAAACAGCTTGATTTTCTTAACGCCTGGCAGGGAAAAAGTCTGATCTCCTTTGGTTCTCAATGTTCCTGACAGGCAACCGCTGGGGGCTCTTAATAGGTCCTTCCATAAAAAC
>JAWOEJ010000286.1:0-5404 GCA_046482845.1 Desulfobacteraceae bacterium
ATTTTGAAATGGGTGTATGCGTGGTTCACACGGGTGAGAAACGTGTTTACTTCAGCGGTTACCCCTGTTTCCTCTTTGATCTCCCTGGCACAGGCATCACGGGCAGATTCTCCAGGTTCAACCTTTCCGCCGGGAAACTCCCACAGCCCGCCCAGGAGGCCGTTGAGTGCCCGTCTGGTGATGAGAACCCTGTCGGCCTTTCTGATAACCCCCACAGTAATATGGTAAGTGGGACTCTTTTTTTTCAGGATACGGACGGGAAACCGGTTTACCAGGTCTTGTGCTCTGGCTGCGCACCGTCCGGACAGGGGGCATTGGCAGCAGGCCGGTGATTTTGGTGTGCAGATCAGGGCGCCCAGCTCCATCAGGGCCTGGTTGAATTTTCCCGGATTGTCCTGGTGGAGGAGACGGCCGGCAGTCTCCTTAAAGGGTTTGTGTCCCCTGGTGTCATTAACCGGAGTATCCATACAGAAGACTCTTGCCAAAACCCGTTTTACATTCCCGTCCACAACCGCATGGGCCTGGTGAAATGCAATGCTTGTCACAGCCGAGGCAATATAGTCCCCCACGCCGGGCAGGGCAATAAGGCGGCTGTACTGCCGGGGAATCTCTCCGTTCATCTCACTGGCAACAATGCCGGCAGCGGTGTGAAGATTTCTGGCCCTGGCATAGTATCCCAGGCCTTCCCAGGATTTGAGAACCGTCTCAAGGGGACTGGCGGAAAGGGCATACACATCCGGGTACTGAACCATGAACCGCAGGTAATAGGGAATAACAGTCTTCACCTGGGTCTGCTGGAGCATTACTTCAGAAACCCACACACCGTAAGGGGAGACATTGTCCCGCCAGGGCAGGGTCCGTTTGTTTTTGTCATACCAGTCCATAAGAAGGGTTTGAATGGGTGCTGCAGAAGAGGATAATTGCCTCAATTTTAACCTCGACAGTGTACTAATATTTACATTGAGTGGGAAGGTACTCTTGCAGCAGGGCCTGTTGCTCTTTAGTCCTTTCAGGAAGGACGTAAGACGCACATCTTTTTTCTATTATTTTTTCTGCATTAAGATTGATGATACGCTCTGAAGGAGACGTATTGGAAGTGATTCCTTTTTTGTCAAATACAGGCGTTATTCGCTGCTCTTTCCTGTATATTTTCATATCTCCGATCGTAAGAAAACTCCTGGTATCTACAGCTTTGGTCAGTTTTTCTTTAAGATTCGGGTCAAAGGAAAGGTTGAGCCCCTGAAGCAGACGATTGCAGTTGATCAGCATCTCCTCGTCAAATATCATTTTGTTAAAACTGCCGCCTGCGAATGCCGCCATAAGGCCGGGATAACACCAGACTTCTTCAACCCGGGTCATAAAATACGGTGCCATTGAAGTCATGCTGGATTCAAAACCACCTTGATAATCATTTTTGATTCCATCGGCCAAACAGCCGCACAGCAAGCAATTCAAACCCAAATGGAGACAGACCTCGTAAAACATAATTTGAACATTAAGGGATTCAGGGCTGGCATAAACCGGCTGCATGGTTCTCATATCCGTCATGGTGGAAAAACTGCTGAACGTCACAGCCGTACCAGGTCTGAGCAGCTGGACATAAACCGCACCTGCCAGGCAGACTGAAATATCATGAATCACCATTCCCATCAGGCTTTCAGGACCGGTCATATAGGATAATGTACAAGGAAAAATCGTTATATCCTGTTCCTCTTCAACAAGAACCGTCAGGTTGATCAAACTTTCTTCATCATATGTTAAGGGAGAATTCGGACAAATTCCCTGTCCCATTACCGGCTTGTCATCTGCTCCCTTGATCTTTTTAATTAATTGTATCGCTTTTTTGGCACTGCCGTACACATCCCCGTTTTTGGCACTGGATTTTGTAACCCGTAACGAAAGGCTTGGAAATTTATCGGAATACTTCAACATCATTGCGATCTGGGAAATGTACTGATCATCACTGTCATTGTTGACGGGATCGACGACCCCGGGATTTACAGATTCATACAGGTCACAGGTCTCAGCCAATTGATACATTTTAACGGCATCTTCAACAGTACCACGACGGCTTTCTCCGGTTGCATCATCCAGAATCATGGGGGCATTGGAGAACGGAGAAGCCGCAACCAGCCTTTTTGTATTTGTGGGTTCATATTTATACTCGGGCATCAATTTCAGGGTCTCCGCCAGAAAATTTTGTGAAATAAAAACCCTTTTTCCATCTACCCGAACGTCATTTTCTTTAAAAATTGTTAAAGCGCTTTCCATCTCAAATTCAACACCTATTGTGGACAATACATCCACGGCCGCTTCGTAAATTGTTTCCATTTGTTCTTTTGCAAGCAGATTTGGCATTTTAAACGCTCCTTTGTTGCCTCTCTTTGTTCTATAGGAACTTGCTTTTCTTGATTCAGACTATACCAGGCTATAAATCAGGATGTCAAGGGCAGTATACCAGCGCTCTGGTCATTTCAATGCTGGTGACAACTGGATCAGCGCATTGGAACCCTGGATTTCTTTGGGGCCTCTATATCTTTCGTATATTGCTCTATTTTTCTTGACAAAATTTTAGTTTCTCTCTATCTCTTACAAAGCATATCTTCATCTGTTTTCCTTTGTTCAACCAACAACATAACACACAAAAGAGGAAAAAAAAGCCGGCGGCTTTTCTAATAAACACCCCTAAACAATTGACAACCTTGAGAGTTTAAAAACAATGTATTTTGACAGCCCCAAATTTTCAGATTTAAATTATTCCTGGAGGGGCTTTGGCCCCCCTTTTCTGATAAAACGAACTAATGTTCATTTTATCTGTGCAATAATAGTGCTGCTCCTCTTTATCAGATCAACCTATGCCGAGACCTCAAAAACATCCCCGACACTGGTCAATGCCGTAATGTGTGAATCCATTAAAAATTATCTTCCAGTCCATCCAGCCGTGGTTTTTTCTATTTCCCTGGAAACAATCATCTGCTTTACCAGCTTTGATCCTGTGCCAAAAACAACTGATATCTTTCACAAATGGTACAAAAAAGACCACATGGTTTCTTTGACCAAACTGACCCTGAAACCACCCAAATGGTCTTCATTCTCCAGCATGCAGCTCAGAAATCTTGACAGGGGACCCTGGCGGGTCGACATTGAGAATGCAGAAGGAAAGGTTCTTAAAACCCTTCGTTTCAGCATCTCGGATTAACCGTCATGGACATTATTTCCAATATACTATCCGGACTCAGATGGCAGGATCTGTTTGATATTTTATTCAACAGCTACGTCCTGTTTCGACTGTATATTCTGTTCCGGGGAACCAATGTCATCCGGGTGCTCATCGTTATCATCCTTCTCTGGTTTGTAAAACAGACAGCCCTTGCCATGGGGCTTATCATTACAAGCTGGGCCATGCAGGGAATTATCACCGTTGGCGCCTTTGTCATTATTATTGTGTTCAGAAATGAAATCTCAAGCGTTCTCCAGACAAAAAGCTTTAAGTCCTTTTTCTGGGGAATTCCCCAGTATCAGTTCCAGACCCCTGTATCCATAATTGTTGAGAGCGTGTATGAACTATCCCGAAAAAAACTTGGGGCACTGATTGTTCTCCCCATGAAACAGGGCCTTGAAACCTGTGTACAGGGAGGGATTTCCTGGCAGGGGAAACTCTCCCGGGAAATGCTGGTGAGTATTTTCTGGCACGACAACCCAGTCCATGACGGTGCAGCAATCATCCAGGGAAATCAAGTCACCGATGTGGGAGTGATCCTGCCCCTGTCCAAGCGTCAGGATTTGCCCTCCTATTTCGGAACCCGCCACAGGGCTGCCATGGGACTTGCAGAACAGACCGATGCCCGCATCATCGTGGTTTCTGAAGAAACAAGAAAAATATCGCTCCTCAAAGAAAACAGGATCTACGACATCAATGACAGCAATGTCCTTGAAACGCTTTTAAATGAAGACCTTGGTACGGAATCGACCCGGCTGAGCCTAAGACATCGGGCACTGGAACTTACCACTGCCGCGGTGATTTGCCTTTTCAGCGTCACCGGGATATGGCTCAGTTTCTCCAAAGGAGTTGAGATTCTCGCAAACCGGGAGGCTCCCATTGAATTTACGAATCTTCAGCCAAAAATGGAAATCAAATCATCAACATCCAACAGCGTAAAACTTTTGATCAGCGGTGCCAGGCCCCTGGTTCAGGCCATGGACCTGGATCAAATCAAGGTAAAAGTAGATATCTCCAAAGCCGTTCCAGGACCCAACCTGCTGAACATTGAACCTGTCAATGTCCTGCTTCCCCCTGGAATCCAGTTAAAACAGGTAGAACCGTCACAGGTCGAGGTCACCGTGGATATTCTTGAAAACAAACGTCTGGTTATTCAACCCGACTGGACAGGAAAACTCAGGGACGGTCTTCTTCTTGAATCCACAACAGCCGTTCCTGAAACCATTATGGTAACAGGTGCAAGCCTTACATTAAAAAAAATTGAAACCCTGTTCACTGAACCGATCCCTCTTGGGAAAATAACAGCATCTGGCAGCCTGTCAACGGGATTTGCTCTGGGTCAGTCAAACCTGAAGCTTGCGGAACCTGCCCAAAAAAGTGTTGTCATTCACTACCAGGTAAAGTATCGCCCTGAAACTGAAATCACACCTTCACCTGATATACCCTGACCCCGGTCAAGAATGTCAACCTGATAGGAACCTGCTTTTTTTAATGCAGACTATACCAGACTATCAATCAAGATGTCAAAAGCTAAAACTGTCTTCTCTTCCCTGCCAAATACGACATGTTGTATCTGTCAGGGGAGAGAAGACTGGGATGCAGGTTACGGTTATCTGGAAATATAAGGTAAGGGGAAAAAAAATAATTCCAATAGTCAAATGACGGAATCTGAAAATCTGAATAATCATAAATCAATTCAGGGCTGGAACCGGTCAAAATCATTTGCATGTACCATGAGCTGTGACCAAATTCCGGGCCTTTTTCGCGTATTCCGTCACAATGCCGGTTTTCTGCCGTTGAAAAATATTTTCCCGATCACAATGCCCAGAAGGGAAAATCCGGCCAAAAACAGCGAGATTTTCAAATTTTCCCTCATGGTTGGTTAGTACCATAAAAGATCGGTTAACACAAGTGACAGCAGTGACCCTTGGGCTTTAACCCGAAAAAACTTGTATCTGGAACGTATTCATCATAATATCCGGATAAATGCAAAAACAGGGAATTATTTTTTTGCACAATGGAGAATAACATGAACCGTGATACAGCTATTCAGCATCTGGAAGGCTTTGAAGACTACTGGGATATTATCGTCATCGGCGGCGGTGCCACCGGCCTGGGGGTGGGGGTGGATGCCGCATCCCGGGGCTGCAGGACCCTGCTTTTGGAACAGCACGATTTTGCCAA
>JAWOEJ010000190.1:0-2825 GCA_046482845.1 Desulfobacteraceae bacterium
GGCAGGGAAAAAGTCCTCCGTCGGTCGCTGTTCCTGACAGGCAACCGCTGGGGGCGGCGGTATTCAAAAAACTTGATAACCGAGATTCAGGTGTTTATTAAATAGTGTCTGAACGAAAACCCCGTGTTTGGACGAAAACGTGCCCAGCTGCAAGGCGCAAAAAAGTTTGAAACCGGAGTGTACTCAGGTACATGAGGATTTCAAATTTTTGCAGCAACGCAGCAGATGAGTGCGTTTTCGTTCAAACACTAATTAAGCGGTATGAATATGTTTTTTCGCACGCATCCTTATAGCCTCTATGGATGACAGAAAAATGACAGCTGGATTAAAAAAAATTAATCTTGTTCAAAGGAACTGTGAATCTTGATCTTTACTTTTATTTTTCCTGAAGCAAAACATATCCATTGATCTCCTTTTTGGTATAAAATCTTGATTTGATATATTCTGGGATACTGTTCATATGGGATACTTTAACTGCCAGATAATCTTTTTGAGCATTAATAAACAAGTTTTCAATCCCGGATACCAAAGGGATCTCTTCTGCAGTGGCTCCGGAATAGAACGCTGCAGAGAATGGCCTCCGGTTCAGATAATGCAGCGTTTCACCATGACTTATACAGTTGAAATAGTTCAGCATCTTTTTCTGGCTCTTGCGGTCCGGCCCGATGTCAAAGGAGACGACCAGGGATACCAGCAAACAAAGAGTCAATATAACCCCGGAAGTCTTCAGCAGGCCTTTGTGTGCCAGGAGGTGGCCTTGAATAACCTCAGCGGTGATGAAAATAACCAGGGTGGGAAAGCCCTGGACCGGGTCACCGTAAATAAGAGTCCTGAACAGGATAAAAAGCCCATACCCGAAGGCAGCCAGGGAAACCAGTATTCCCAGATAGCTTGACAGACGCAGAGGGGTAACCGTATACGAGGTAATGCCCTCAACCGCAAGGTTGAACAACCCCCAGTAATTCCACTTGGTTTTTCCGGAAAATCTTGGATCCCGGTGATAAAATATTTCTTTTACGGGAAAACCGATCCAGGCAAACATCCCTTTCATGAAACGGTTTCGTTCGGGCATGCGTTTCAGGGCATCCACGGCCCTGCGGCTCAACAGGCGGAAATCCCCTACGTTTTCCGGCATTTTAACCGGCCCTAAAAGTGCCATGAGTCTGTAGAAAAGCCGGGCTGTCTTTTTTTTAAAAAATGTTTCCCCGGCCCTTGAGCGTCTCCGCATATTGACCACGTCGTATCCCTGCTGCCAATACCTGACCATCTGAGGTATCAGCCCTGGCGGGTCCTGGAGGTCGGCATCAATGATGATGACGGCATCACCTTTGGCGATGGTGATGCCTGCGGTCATGGCCGCTTCTTTACCGAAATTTCTTGAAAATTCGATTAGCATAACATTGTGGGTGCGGGCGGCGATCTGTTTTAAAATAGACATGGAGTTGTCCTGGCTGCCGTCGTTGACATAAATAATCTGAGTCCTGCTGACCGGGATTTCCGCCAAGGCCGTTACAAGACGGTGATGAAAGGATAAAATTACACTGGCCTCGTTGTAAACCGGAACAACGATGGTCAGCATCTGCCCCTGCAGATCAGACCGTAACGGAACAATTCTTTTTGTATACTCTTTTTGCATATTTCTCCTTAAAACACCCACAGCCGGCTGACAAAAAAACCGAACATAAACTGGACCGATGTTGCCGCCACTTGCGATAGAGGCAAGGGGAGTGAAAAACAATTCAGGGCGCAGCCCAAAAGCAAGGTTGTTCAGGAAAGGATGGGGAATGGCAGATAAAAAACAAAATATTGTGGTATACACGGCAGGGGTTTGGGACATGTTTCACATCGGGCATTTAAACCTTCTGAAAGCTGCCAGGGCACTGGGAGATATTCTTATAAATGTACCCGGAAGGCGCCTATTGTTTAACTGGTTTTGCCAAGCTGGATCCCCTTTACAACGGAGAAATTCCAAAGCTGGACCTTTCCACGATGGGGCTTGATCCTGTGAAGAAAACACTGCTTTACGCGCCCACCTTTTATCCAAGCTCCATAGAGCAGTTTTCCAGTCTTTTCCCTGGGGAATTTCAGGAGTACAATATTATTGTTAAACCTCATTATTTTTCGCTCACAAAAAACAAATACAAAAATCAAAGAAAGAAGTTTAGACAGTGGCAGTCATATCCCAATGTGTATCTTGCTGATGTTGACGAACGTTCACTTCTGCCTTTCATGGCTACGGCAGATATTCTGATCAGTGAAGCCTCCTCATCCATCTTCGAGTTTGCCGCGCTGGATAAGCCCATTGTGTGGTGTGATTTTCTTCATTTAAGGTGGTCATATAAAGGCCCTCTCTCTTTCAGGCTGACCCGCCGCCTGGACCAGTATATTTTAAAATATTCCGACCTGGGGGCTCATGTGAAAAAATACAGTGATCTGAAAAAAACAGTGGATGAACAGGCATTACATCCGGAAATGTTCTCAAAGAAACGCAGGTTCTGCTCGGATCTATTTGCCGGAAAGAGCTTCATTCACTGCATCATTCCAGGTTTTGGCTTCGCGATTGACAGCATATCTTTCTACAACTCGATCATCAAGTTTTTTGAATACCGTCGCCCCCAGCGGTTGCCTGTCAGGAACGAGAACGACGGAGGACTTTTTCCCTGCCAGGCTAAAAATCAAGAACTGCGGCCACTGGTCCTCAAACAGCTTGATTTTCTTAACGCCTGGCAGGGAAAAAGTCTGATCTCCTTTGGTTCTCAATGTTCCTGACAGGCAACCGCTGGGGGCTCTTAATCGGTCCTTCCATAAAAACTTGATAACCGAGT
>JAWOEJ010000316.1:0-7192 GCA_046482845.1 Desulfobacteraceae bacterium
GCCGGAAACCTGGATAAAAAAGATGAAGGAATCCATGAAAATGGCACTTCTGGATTTTTCCAGTCACAGAATGGTCAATGAGTACACTCATCGGTTTTATCTGCCTTGTTTTTACAATATGGAAAAACTCTCAGCCAACCGGGGATGGGAAGCCAAAGAGCTGGCTGAAACCCGCCAGAGAATCACAGGCCTGTGGAAGGAGATCAGAATTGACAGGCCGTCTCTGATTTTACAGGATAATTATCTGGTCGGAGACACGTTCAGAGTGACGGCAAAGGTTCTTCTGGGAGAGATTCTGCCCGAGGAAGTTGAGGTTCAGATTTACTACGGCCGGATGAAAGCAATAGGGGAACTAAAGGAAGGGCAGACAAAGGAGATGAAAATTCATAAGGATCTTGGCCATGGTCAGTTTGTTTATGCCTGTTCACTTACCTGCTCGGATTCGGGAAGATTCGGTTATACGGCAAGGGTGATACCAAAAGGGGATGCTTTTTTCCAAAACAGCCCGGGGCTGATCACCTGGGCAGAGGATTAACCTTAATATTGCATAAAAAAGGCAGATTAAGCCCTGGCCGTTGAAATATCAGATATGACCACGCAAGGACTTCTGCAATGTTCAGGTTAAAAAGGGGTTTCAATGGTAATTAAAAAAAAACCGTGTGTGCTTATTGTAACGCCGGAAGTTACCTATCTTCCAGAGGGAATGGGAGACAGGTCCAATTATTCAGCAAAGGCAGGCGGGCTTGCAGATGTTTCAGCGGCACTGATCAGTGCGCTTTTTGATCTGGGCGGAGATGTTCATGTGGCGCTGCCCGATTACAGATCCATATTTGACGGGTATATTCCCAAATTGTTCAACAGGGAGCTTGAACTTATAAAAAAGAGGATCGAGGATGAGCGTATTCACCTTGCCGAAGACAGGGCCTTTTATTATTTAAGCCATGTTTATACCGGGTATTCTGACAAGGATCTCAAGGTTTCTCTTGCGTTTCAGCGGGAGGTGATGAACAATATCATACCACGGGTCAATCCGGATATTATTCACTGCAATGACTGGATGACCGGACTCATTCCAGCCATTGCAAGGCAGATGGGTATTCCCTGTCTTTTTACCATTCACAATATCCATACAATGACTTCCACCATGGCCGAGATTGAGGACAGGGGAATTGATGCGGCAGCGTTCTGGAATTTTCTGTATTTTAAAGTTCCCCCTGTCAATTATGAAGAAAGCAGATCCTGGAATCCAGTTGATTTTTTAACATCAGGTGTGTTTGCCGCCCATTATGTCAACACCGTCAGCCCCACCTTTTTGAAGGAGATTATAGATGACAGACATTCCTTTGTTAAGGACTGTTTAAAAAATGAGCTGTCCAATAAATGGCATGCCGGATGTGCCGGCGGGGTCCTCAACGCACCTGATCCGGAGTTTAACCCGGCTGTTGATGAAATGATCGGGTATAATTACGGGCCTAAAAACCATGCCGTTCGTAAAAAATTGAATAAAAAAGATATCCAGGATGTCCTGGATCTTGATGCGGATGAAAATGCCCCTGTTTTTTTCTGGCCTTCCCGTCTTGACCCTGTTCAGAAGGGGTGTCAGCTTCTGGCGGACATCCTCTTTAAAATGGTTTCCAAATACTATGACCAGAATCTTCAGGTGGTATTTGTGGCCAATGGGGCGTTTCAGAAACATTTTTCTGAAATTGCAGCGTTTCATCATCTCCGGCATAGAATTTCCGTGAATGATTTCAGCGAGGTGCTGTCTCACCAGCTCTTTGCAGCATCTGATTTTATTCTTATGCCGTCTTCTTTTGAACCCTGCGGACTTCCCCAGATGATCGGCTGCATATATGGGTCACTGCCCATTGTACACGATACAGGCGGACTTCACGATACCATAAAGGAAATGGATGTTGAAAACAACAAAGGAAACGGATTTCCATTTAATGTGCACAATGCTGAAGGTCTGATGTGGGCCGTTGACAGGGCCATGGACTTTTTCAGTCTTGATGCGGATATCCGGGAAAAACAGATTAAACGGGTCATGATTGAAGGTGTCCTTGAATTCAACCATACCCGATGCGCCGAGGAGTATATAAAATTATATGAAAAAATGCTTAACCGACCCTTCTTTAAATAGGTCAGGCCTGTTAAACGATGAAATGCTGCGGCCCTATGCAGATATTATAAAACAGCGGCTTGTCTATATAAAGGAAAGGGAAGAATATTTAACCGGCAAAGATCACTCTCTTTATGAATTTGCAGATTACCATCTTTTTTTCGGGCTTCATTTTAAAAACGGCTCCTGGGTTTTCCGGGAATGGGCGCCCAATGCCGTTTCTATCTGTATTATAGGGGATATGACAGAGTGGCAGGAAAAAAAGGCCTTCTCTCTGAGCAGAAAAGACAGCACCGGGATATGGGAAAAAGAATTTAAAAAAGATGTGTTTGTCCCGGGCCAGCATTATAAGCTGAAAATGTACTGGAAAGGGGGGTACGGGGAAAGGCTGCCAACTGCAGCCCAAAGGGTGGTTCAGGACCCTGACACCCTTATATTTACAGCCCAGGTAACAGACCCTGAGGCGGTTTATCACTGGCGGCACACCTCTCCTGAACCAAATTCCCAGGATCCTGTTCTGATTTATGAATCCCATGTGGGCATGGCCCAGGAGCAGGGCAGGGTAGGCACATTCAAGGAGTTTGAGGAGAACATACTCCCTTTGATTAAGGAAGCGGGCTATAATACAGTTCAGTTCATGGCTGTTCAGGAGCATCCCTTTTATGGTTCTTTTGGCTATCATGTATCGAATTTTTTTGCTGTGTCTTCAAGATTCGGCACAGCCAATGAGTTTAAACGCCTTGTGGACACTGCCCATGGACTGGGTCTCAGGGTGCTTATGGATATAGTTCACTCCCATGCCGTCAATAACGAAAATGAGGGCATCAGCTGCTTTGACGGCACCCTTGACCAGTTTTTCTACAGCGGAGAAAGGGGATATCACCGGTTGTGGGATTCCCGGTGTTTTGATTAT
This sequence comes from Desulfobacteraceae bacterium, assembly GCA_046482845.1. GTDB lineage: Bacteria > Desulfobacterota > Desulfobacteria > Desulfobacterales > Desulfobacteraceae > DATFJZ01. The sequence continues at coordinate 3,036 of JAWOEJ010000316.1, forward strand.
TCAAAGGAAATGGTGGTTAAATTCCTTTTGTCCAACTGCCGTTATTTTATGGAAACCTGCCATGTGGACGGGTTCAGATTTGACGGTGTGACAAGTATGCTGTTTAAACACCACGGCATAGAAAAGGCATTTACAGGCTATGGGGATTATTTTGGAAAAGACCAGGTAGACGAAGATGCCCTTGCCTATCTTTTTATGGTCAATAAACTCATCCATGACATCCAGCCCAGTTCCCAGACCATAGCCGAAGATGTCAGCGGGTTTCCAGGTCTTGCCTTTCCATCTGACAAGGGCGGCATTGGGTTTGATTTCAGGTTTGCCATGGGAGTTTCCGATTACTGGATCAAACTGCTCAAAGAGTACAGGGATGAACACTGGCCCCTGGGACATCTGTGGTTTGAGCTGAATTCACGAAGAAGTGATGAAAAAAGCATCAGCTACGCAGAATGTCACGATCAGGCCCTTGTGGGGGATCAGACCATTATGATGCGTCTGATGGGCACAGCCATTTACGATTCCATGGGAACAGACAATAAAAGTATTGAAACCTTTAGAGGTGTGGCCCTGCATAAAATGATCCGGTTTATTACCCTGGCAACCGCAGGAAGCGGGTATCTTAATTTTATGGGAAATGAATTCGGACATCCTGAATGGATAGATTTTCCCGGGGAGCACAATCATTGGTCCTATCATTATGCCCGTCGGCAATGGTCTTTAAGGGAGAACCAAAATCTTTTCTACTCAAAACTTGCCGCCTTTGACAGGGCAATGATCGCCCTGGTTAAAAAATACAGGGTGTTGAATTCAGAAGCGCCCTGCCTGATCTGTCATAATGAAGAAGACAGGGTGATGGTATTTACACGCCAAAATCTTATTTTTGCCTTTAATTTCAATCCAGATATATCCTTTACTGATTACAGGGTTGAAACCGGGAAAGGAGGAAGCTTTCAAATGATTTTCAATACAGATGATAAAAAATTCGGAGGGCACGTCCGGCTGAAGGCAGATCAGACCCATACGGCACTAAAGGATGAAAAAGGAGAGTATTTAAGTCTGTATCTTCCCACAAGAACGGCTCTGGTTCTTTCCCATGAAAAGAGCATTGAAACCTGAAGACAGCATTCAGGTCAATTTAAACTGATTTAGTGTTGACAAAAATAATTATTCTTTTAATAATCAGTCAGGACGTTAACTTTTAACCCTAGAACTTGACAATCAAGTTTTAGTGTCTGGTTTTTGGAGACAGGTATAAAAAACTTGATGAACGAGTAGAAGGTGTCGGCATTATGGAAGAACAGATTCCTGAAGAATCCCTGGAATTTCAGGAGATGAATGATACTTCTCAATTAACAGAAATCCTCAGATCCTGTTTTCGAATCCCGGTCAGCGAAAAAAAAGACTGCTATGCAGTTATCAATGGATGCCAATATTTTTTGTCGGATATTTCAGTTATGGGAATAGGTTTGATAAGTGCCTCGGCCCATTCTTTTTCATCGGGAGAAGTGTTAGGTGCCTGTGATCTGACCATCATGGGAAAAACCATTGAAAAACTTAAGGGAGAAATTGTTCATCTTACTCCCCAAAGCGAGGGCAGATATATTTACGGGGTCAAATGGATTGACCTTGATGAAACTGTGGAGAAATTATTGGGGAAAATTGTTCAGAATTTAAAAAAAGATTTTTTGCTCTAAAAAAAATTAACATTAAACCCTATGTCAAAAAAAAAGCAAAAAGATATAATAGATAATATCCTCAGCGGGAAGGACGAAAGCCCCTCCCCTGACATGGATGCCCTTGACTGCCTTATTTATCGTGATGATTCAGATCTGACTGCAGAAGAATCCGGTTCAAAAGAAGAGTTTTATGAGGAATCCAGAGAAAATATTACAGTTCGTATCTGGGATTCAAAGGCAAAAATCAGGATCAAGGTTTCCCCTGAAACCAGAGCGTCTATATCTATAAAGCGTATTGCAGAACTGGTGATGGATGCTATCTTAAAAGAGTTGAAAAAGGAGTGATCGTGACTGTTATAGTCTGCCCCAGGTGCGATAGAAAACATAAGGTGAATTTATCCCGGCTGCCGGCTGGAAAAAGCATTTTTGCCCGTTGTAAAGCCTGCAATCATAGATTTCCTGTTCAGGTTGATAAATTGAAATCCCGTGAAAAAGTTCAGCCTGACAGTAAAAGGAAAGAGGGAAAGACCAGAAAAATATGTGTTACCCTGAGCAAAGGCGGGGTAGGAAAGACCACCACTTCAGTTAATCTGGGTGCAGGTCTTGCGTTGTCCGGATTTAAGGTACTTATTGTGGATACAGATACCCAGGGCCAGTCTGCATATCTGCTTGGCAAAAAACCCCATGCCGGATTAACAGAACTGCTCACAGGAGAGTTGACTGCTGAAGAAACCATTATTTCAGCCCGAAAAAACCTGTGGCTCCTTAGCGGAGGAAAATCCCTTGCCGGGGTCAAACGGATCATTGACAAGAAAAGCTTTGGTGCTGAATGGACCCTGTCTGAAGCCATGAAATCCATTGAAGATAATTATGACTATATTATCATTGATACCTCTCCGGGATGGGATCAGCTGACCATCAATGTGCTGTTTTTTGCCACGGAAATATTGATCCCCGTTGCCCTGGAAGTCATGCCCCTTCATGGACTTGCCGAGTTTATGAAAAGTCTTAATGCCATTCAGAAATACAGAAGCGATATTGCCTTGAAATATGTTGTGCCGACTTTTATGGATACCCGGGTCAAAAATCCCGGAAAAATCTTTTCTGAACTTAAAAAATTATATCCCGATCATATATGCAAGCCTATCCGGTATAATGAAAATTTCAGCACCGCGCCTTCTTTTGGCAAAACCATATATGAATTTGCACCGGGCGGCAGTGGTGCTGAGGACTACCGGGAACTTGTCAGAAAAGTGGCTATGGATGATCATCTGCTGCTCTAGCGTTACCGGTAAAGAGGCAATCATTTATAAACAGGGTCAAATACCCCGGGGTATTCAAGATCAGCAGCCTCTTTATCAGCTGGTATATCCATCCTCCCTCAATTTAATATCAAGGGGAAGGGTGCAGATAATTTCCAGGGGCAGAAAAATATTTCTATTAAGTTCCCGGGTGTCAATTGTTTTGATGTATTTTCTGCAATTGTCACAGACATCCCCCCTGACCCCTTTTTTATCTTCCACATAAAGATAGCTTAAGTGTTTACTGTCCTTTGTATTACAGAAGGGACAGAAAATTCTTTCTGAAGGCCATTCGTGCCAGCAGAAGCTGCAGGCAAATGATCTGGAACCATTGTCTGAAAGAATAGAAACCGCCGGGCCGCTGCCGCAGACAGGGCAGAATCCCTGATGTTCCCCTGTGCTGGTTTCCAGGTAAGCAGTCACCTGATTGGCTTCTTTTACAATAAAGGGCTTGATGCTGTTGTACACAAGAAATTCCAGATTTTCCCGGTCCAGACCATGTGTTTTTGAAAAAGAATCCAGCCAGGCGGGATCATCTCCGAGATAATTGCCGACCATGGATTTGAAGTCAGTTTTTTTATCTGTAATCAGACTTCTGATTTTTTCAATGGATTCAAGAGCATTGATTTTTAAGTCCCGGCAGATCTCACAGATTTGTTCAGACAGTTTTTCAGCTTCATCCATGTCAATTATAAAATCAGATCTGGATAACAGAGGAAACCCGTGTTCAAGCTTTATTTGAACAAGATCTTCTGACAATGCAGCAGATGCTGAATTTACAGTATGCATGGTCTCCTGCTGAAGTGCAAAAATTTCCCCATACAGCGATATCACTTCAATAAGATGGGGGGTCCCTTCTTGTAAGATCTCACATGCCTTTTTAATGTCAAGTGCTGTGCAGTCGTTTTTCAATACCATGGCAGTCCTTAGTTTTTTTTATATGAAAGCCATCAGCCTTCAGTACTCAGTTATCAGCTTCCGGTAAACAATTACAGCCTGTTTCCTGCTGGTTACCGGTGGCTGATGGCTTTCATATTTTGTTGTGTCCGTCAGGACATGGGTGTTTTTATATGAAACAGCCGATTAAGAGCTCCCAGCGGTTGCCTGTCAGGAACATTGAGAACCGAAGGAGATCAGACTTTTTGCCCTGCCAGGCAACCGCTGGGGGCGGCTCTCTCCTGTT
>JAWOEJ010000374.1:0-12054 GCA_046482845.1 Desulfobacteraceae bacterium
GAGTCAATCCCTCAAACAATGTTAAATAATTCCAGAAAGGGATCTGTTCTTTAATCCCAGTGTTTTTACCCTTTCCATGACTTTTTTATCAGGAACAAGGGGCGGCGCATGGAAATCTTTGGTCCTTGCATCGATAATCAGGGAAGATCTGCATCCCCAGTGCTTAAATTTTATAAAACTGTCCAGCCCGTAAATATCATGGGATGGATTGGACCGGGAAAAGGCTGTCCACAGAAACGCTGAAAAATCTGATGCAGCATCCAGGGCATCATCAACCACCACCACCAGGGGCAGATTTTCCATTACAGGCTGACCGGCCAGACCATCGGTCAGATCATCCATTTCCTGTGCTGCCGTTTCATAATCCGTAAACCCCGGCCCCTGTAAAACCATCATTCCCGGGGCAGCCAGCTTTGGATATGAAAAAAGGCGGGGAAGCGCAAGGGATGACAGATCTGATCGTAAAAGCTCTCTTTTTTTCCGCCCTGCAGCGGTCATGACCACCTTGGACCCCTGATTGAGCCCCCTTGATGAATAATCCAGGGTATCCATTGTGGTACAGGTATGAAAATGAAGATCCACACCAAAGTCGATTCGCTCAAAAAAATAAATAAAAAAAGCCAGTTCATCCCGGATATCCAGATCAGGATCATCATCTGTAATCAAAAGATACTTGGCAAGGGAAAGCTGACCTGAACCCAGAATGGCACTGGCATGGGTTAACAGCTCCCGCGGCTTTTTCTCATCATAGGGCACATAACGATCCCTGGCCTTTGCAAGGAGAAGCGGATGGACCCCTGCGGCATCAACCGCATGAACGGCAACAACCCCGGGAATGGTGACAGACACGGCAGGAGCGGTTATGTCGTGAATCAGCTTTCCCAGAACAGAATCCTCCTGAGGGGGGCGGCCCACAACAGTAAACGGCCAGACTGCATTTTTTCTATAAAACACATTGTCCACCTCAATATAAGGGAACTCATGGGCAAGGGAATAATACCCCAGATGATCACCAAAGGGGCCTTCTTTTTTGGTCCTGCCGGGAACCACGGTTCCTGTGATGCAGAAATCCGCATCTGCGGAGACAATGTGCCCTGCCCGCTTAAAATACCTGAATCTTTTTCCTGCAAGGGCACCGGCAAAACAGATTTCAGGCATTCCCTCGGGAAGGGGCATCACTGCAGCCAGGGTATGGGCCGGAGGGCCTCCCACAAATATACTCACCTTTAAGGGCTCATTTTTTTCAATGGCGCTGGCATGGTGGTTGGCAATGCCCCGGTGGATCTGATAATGCAGTCCAATTTCTCTGTTTTTAACATAATCTCCCCCGGACATCTGAATCCTGTACATGCCCAGATTGGAATGCATGATACCGGGATTCCCGGGATCACATGAAAATACCTGGGGAAGAAGAATATAGGCCCCGCCGTCCCCGGGCCAGCAGCGTATCATGGGAAGATCGCTGATTTTCCCCTTGAGCAGACCTGCCCGCCTGTTTCTGCACTTTACGGGAAGGGCATAGATCAGGGAAGTCAGGGCTTTTACGGTATTTACCGGAGTTTTTACAAAAGCCCCCAGACCGGTTTTCATGCGAATCAGATCTTTAACCCGGTTTAATTCAGGCGCCAGTATTTTCAATGCGCGTTCATATGTGCCGAAAAGATTGGAAACCGCCGGGAAACGGGTTCCTTTGATATTTTCAAAAAAAAGTGCCGGACCCTGTGCTTTAAATACCATTCGATGAATTTCAGCCATTTCAAGATCAGGGTTTACCTGCTCTTTTATTCTGACAAGCTCCCCCTGTTTTTCAAGAAAGTGCACACATTGTATAAGGCTGTCAAATTTCATAGGTTTACTTTTTTTCTAAATCCAAATCCCATGGTGTTGTCCATGTAATAGACCTGTTCAGGAGCAAACTGGAAAAACTGTGCATTAAATTTTTCCTTTATCAATACCAGTGCTTTTTTTTCAAAAAAAGGCAGGCGATACTTTTTTATATAATCGGCTGCCGCTGCTGCTGCCGCTTTTGTCATACCTGGCTTTTCAACATGTCCACTCATCTGAAGCCCTTTCAGCCCGGAAAAACGATCTGCATCCTCAAAAATGGAAACCGCAGCCGCCCCTTTTACCCTGGAGGTCTGCCCATCCAATGGGCCACCGTCCCTGGTATAAGAAAAAACATCCTTAATATGCCTTGCGGTTTCACTGGAAAAAAAATAAAAGCAGTGATTGTGAAAAATATAATAGACAGGCGCAGTCCAGGGGCCTTTTTCCGAGCAGGTGGCAATGGTCATGACTTTGGAGGAAAGGGCAAGGGCCTTTGCAGAACTGACATGGACTGAATCACCGGGATTGTCGTCGTTTTGTTCTGATCCCATGGTTTTCAGCCTGATATATACCCCCACTCCTTGAGCCTGCGGTAGGCGTATGCCGCATAATCTCCCTGCTGCACCTGTTCAAGATAGGATTTATACAAGGGAGCGGCTGTTGTTTTTCTACCCATTTTATCAAGAGTGTATCCCCTGAAAAAAAACATGACTGGATTTCCTGGTAACAGCTCGGCATTTCTGGTGAAATTATCATAGGCGGTTTCATACTTTTTCAGATTCAGATCTGCCATGCCGGCTACCTGATAAGACTGGGGTTCTTCAGGATAAAGACGGGATGCATTCCTGGCATATTCAATGGCATCTGAAAATCTTTCCTGGGCCAGCATGCACTTGGCAAGCATCAAATGGGCGGTATAATCGTCTTCACAGCATTTTATTGCGTTTTTCAGGGCAGCTTCAGCCTCTTTGAATTTTTTCTGCTGCAGAAGCGCATCACTGTCCTGCATTGCTTCAATGGCCTCTTTTTTCGCCCTCAGCCGCTGGGTCATATCCATATACCTGTCCCTGTAAACGGGAAAATCCTTTGAATACTGATATTTTTTGCGGCTGTTCTGCAGGGCTGTCTCATAGCGCTCACTGCTCATGGGATGTGTGGCAAAGAGAATAGAAACCGAGGATTCACTGCCTTTATGCAGATCATTGAGGATATCCATCAATCCCACAAACCCCTGGGTTGAATACCCGGTTTTCACCATATATTCATTGCCAAGGGCATCTGCCTCCCGTTCATTATCCCGGCTGTAATATGAAAGCAGTGCCCCCTGCCCCAGCATCCCGAGCTGTTCTGCAAGGGCGCCCATCTGGCTGTTTTGGGAATTGATCACAGCAGACACCCCCTTGACAAGAAGCCCTGCAATACTGCCCTTTGTAACCTGTTCAGCACTGTGCCTGGCATTGACATGGCCCAGTTCATGCCCCAGAAGCGCTGCCAGTTCAGCTTCATTCTCAAGCTTTAAAAGAATCCCCCGGGTGACCGCAATACTGCCCCCCGGGAAGGCATAGGCATTGACATAGGTGGCATTGACGCATCTAAAGGAATAGGGCATATCCCTTCTATGGGTATGTGCGGCCAGTTTTCTGCCCTGGGTGTCAATATAATTGTTCAGCTGAGCATCCTGGCAGACGCCGTAATCCGCTGAAAACTGGTGGGGGGACTGTTCCTTGTCAATATGAATTTCATTTTCCCTGGAAATCATCATCAACTGGTTCTTCCCTGTAACCGGATTCACAGCGCAGCCTGGTGCAAGGGCAAGACCTGCACCTGCTATTAATGCATATCCCATAAACTGACGTCTTGTCACATCTGTGTTCAATTTTTCTTCCTCAAACAAATTAATTTTTGATAAACGCCCCGGTCAAAATTAAAAAAAGGCCAATCCCCATAAGAAGCTGATAAAAAGGCAGGCCGTTTATTATAAATTCACATCCGTTCTGCAGCAAGGCAAAGGGGAGATGATCGGAAAATTCATACAAATAATAATTCCAGAATTCACCCAGATAAAAATCATGCCATTGATTGTCAACATCCATAAGATAGGCAAGGCCCTGATATCCCAGAAGCAGAACTCCGCTTAACATGGAAAAAAAACCCAGTACTGTAATTTTATTCATCATTATCTGCAATCCAGTGTTTTAAGTATTCTGCCCTTTTCATTTAAAAAAATAATCTGCTTTTTTTTAACCCGGCGTTCATATCTGTTCTTTGACATAAAAACAACAACCACTTTATATTGTCCATTGTCAAGCAGCTGAACAGGGCTCCATGAAAGATATTTTATGGATTCAGGATGTGCCTCACTGGTTGAGTGAAAGGCAATGACCTGTTTTACGGAATTATTATAGGAATCATTGTGCGGCGGTCTTGCATAGGCTGACCCGCCGGACAAAACAAAAAAACCTGTAAAAAGGCACAACAGAAATCCTGTAAAATAACCTTTGATAAAATACATACCTATTTATAATCTGCCTGTTTTCAAGAGTCAATTGTTTTTCATCTAACCCCCCTCCCTGTCCAGTCTTCCCATATAAACTTTTTTTCATGGACACCCGCAGAATCAGTCCAGTTGATATTCAATGTCATCAAAGATATCTTCCAGGGTGTAGAGCAGCTTGTCCGCTTCGGACAGGTTCCAGTCGGCGATGTTTTCTTCGATGGCATGAAATGTCTTTTTCAACTGTTGTTTGTGATCGAGCAGCACCTGCCGCAACGGTGTGCCGTCGTACTGGTAAAGCAGCATGTCGATCTGTCCGGCCAGTTCGTACAGAGAAGGATTTTTTTCCACCAGGCCGGGATCCTGGTATGCCAGGTTCCGGGCCAGCCGGGAGTAGGTTTTTTCAAGGCTTTTTTTGTAAAACGGCTGGATGGTCACTGTTATCTGCATGTGTTTGCTCATGGGGTATATCCTTGTATCGGGTTTCTGTTTCGCTTGTTTTTTAATGAATCTACCAGGGAATTTGAATAGGATACGATTAAGAGCCCTCTGCGGTTGCCTGTCAGAAACATTGAGAACCTAAGGAGATAAGACTTTTTCCCTGCCAGGCGTTAAGAAAATCAAGCTGTTTGAGGACCAGTGGCCGCAGGTCGCCGATTTTTAGCCTGGCAGGGAAAAAGTCCTCCGTCGGTCGCTGTCCTGACAGGCAACCGCTGGGGGCGGCGGTATTCAAAAAACTTGATGATCGAGTTATACATATTGACCATTATTAAAGACCGTTCTTCCGCCCAGCGAATCGCTCAAACGGTGTAAGGAAAAACTTGTCCGCTACAATTATGTTTCAAGGGATTTAAATATTTTCACATAGAATCTCAAAATAGCCTGCGGGTCTGACACAAGCAGGACATTGTTCTGGAGCATCAGTCCCTTCATGGAGATAACCACAGTTGATACAACGCCAGATATTTTTTTGGTCACGTGTATATATTTTACCGGATTGGATATTTTCAGCCAATGTCAGAAAGCATTTTTCATGATGTTTTTCAGCAACAATTATTGCATCCCATGTTTCCGCAGCGCGCATGTAATTTTCATCTCGCGCAGTCTCTGAAAACATCGGATACAGATCTGTATGCACTTTGTTTTCAAGCGCAGCCGAAGCAAGCAGGTTATCATAAGTACTCTTTATTACACCGGTAAGAAAGAAGGCTGTGATTTCTAATTCACCACCGTTAAAAAATTTAAAAAACCGCAGGCCATGTTCAAATTCCTGTTCTGCTGTTTCTTTAAAAATTTTAGCTGTTTGTATATATCCGTCTTCCTTTGCCTTCTTTGCAAAAAAGAGATACCTGTTATTTGCCTGGGATTCAAAAGCAAATGAAGTCAGCAGATTTTTAGCTGTCATGCTTTCTTTAAATTTTCCCATATAACTTTCTCCTATGACTCGGCTACGCAGCTCATTTAATTGTGAAGCATCGGGTTCACCGCCCCGTCACCTGGGACGCTCCATTGCCTTTAACCATACCCCGCCGCTTGCTGCGGCGCAGTTCATTCCTGGACCTCTATGGCATTCGCACCACATTCATCAGCCGCTTTTTGGACAACTTCGTGATATTTTTCCGGGATTTCATCAAATTTAACGATTGATTTCAATTCGTCCTCATCATACTCAAATACTTCAGGACAAAGATCGTTGCAATGTCTGTCGCCCATACAGTTTTTTGTAACAATCACTTTCATAAGGATACCTCATCAATTATTAAAGGTTAAATTAAAGGAGTAATCGGGTGATTACATCCGTCATTGACACCATATCCTCAGCAGAAAGTCAAGTGTAAACATGATTAACAACAATGAATATTCGAAAATAGTTTCTATGTCAGCGACGAAGAGTATCGCAAAGGGATCTTTCGACACTTTCGAGACGCATTATTTTTTTCTTTCTGCAGCAACGTCTTCTTCAAAGTTTCCTCCGGATGAATCACCGGATGAATCAAATGATCCCGAATTAAATCGAGGATAATGCTTCTCCCAGGCCTCTAACATGTCATTGCGTGGAAAATCAGGAAATTTTCCGCGATCCCGTACGTATTCCATGTGTTGCCTTCCTTCTTTATCATAGGGATGGAATATTGAATCATTTTTCCCATCAAACGCAAGCGGGTGTATTCCCGATTTCTCACATAAAGATAAATTAAAGGCCGGGGTCGCCTTTACCCATTTGTTTTCAAGGAGCAGTTCCGTATACCCGTGAAACACAAATACATCTGTCTGCATAAACTGCCTGAGACGCTCTGATGTCAAATGGTTTCGAACATCTGCAAACCCCAGACGGCTGGGAATGTTTTCCGCCCGTGTTACCGCTGCAAGAAGGATTGCCTTTGCCACACAAAACCCGGAACCTTTATTCAGCACGAAACTGGCTTTCATGGATTCAGGATTTGTATCAATTCCATAGGGATCATAAAAAATTCCATCTCGAACGGCATAATACAGCTTAATCGCTTTATCCATATTGGACTGGACACCCCTGGTTATCCTGTTTGCAAAATCTATAATCTGCGGCGAGTCACAATCAATAAAATATGTCGGGTGGAGATAAATCTGTAAATCTTCTGTTTTTTCTGATGTCATAATAAGCTCCAAAATAAATGATTTCAAATCCGTTTTTAATTCCCCTCACCCAACTATATCCAGGATATAAGGGGCTATCTCACACATCCCAGGCTGGGATCCTGGACGACGATGGTCCGGCGCCGAGGAAAACCCCACCATTTATAGGATGTAATACGCCCGCCAGCTACTTTTTTCAAACCGTATCAACACACCACGCGGCTGTGGCAACTTGCATTTAATCCTTAACTTGTCTCAGTTTACCGGCGTAAGCCGCTGCCGCCACCGGTCTGGTCCAGGCGGAAAGGGTGTTGCTGTAAAACATCTTAAGCACCTCCGGGTCTCCCCCCAATTCCCGCCGGATCTCCGCCAGGAAGACCCTGGGCTCATAGCCCTTGCGGAAGGTGGTGTTGAAACCAGTCTTGATCAGGTAGCCGTCCTCGTATCTGCCGATGATCTCATACTTGTTTTCCACAGGCCAGACGCCCTGCACCGTGAGATAGGCCGTTCCGCCCGGTTTGAGGCATTTTTCGATGCAGCGGTAGACCCCATGGCGTTCGCCGGGGGGCAGGATGTTGAGAACATAGCTGGCGACTACAACGTCATAGACGGCATCCAGGACCTGCTCATCGGGGTAAAAGTTAGGGTCATAATCGGCCACCTCGCTTGCCCCTGCTGCCAGGAGGTCCTGCCGGGCAACATATTCTCTGCCCGCCCCCAGGTGCAGCACCGTGCGGTTGGCCACCAGGCCCTCGCTGCAAAGCAGGCGAATGGGCTGAGACGACTGTTTGGTGTGGGCAAGCGCCGTCAGTTTGGAGGCGGTGATCACAGGCGAAAGGTTCTTTGCCTTAATCTGTTCCAGGTCTGCCTCCAGAGCCTGCTCCAGATTTTCCAGGGGCACGGACCAGCGGCCCGTGGCCGGGGAGAAAACGTATTTACGGGCTTTTGATGCATGTACCGTATACGAACCGTCCCGCCCAGGGACGATGTTCCACCCCGCCTTGATCATCTTTTTCGAAAGTTTCATGGTGTATCGTTAATCCCCTTTGTGTGATTTCTTTCAACCCCCCCTGTCATCGGCTGATCATGACGCATCTGGATTTTTCCCGTTCACTTTTTTTTATTCGCCGGTGGGGTGAGCGAGAATCCCTGTGCCGCCAAAGGACCCCATGTCCCTGAGTCATAGGGCTGAAGACGTCCCGCACGCTGAGCACACGCCTCGCATTCCTCCAGGATCGGCGTCAGAAAGGCCCAGCACAATTCCACGCCATCCTGGCGCCAGAAGAGCATCTGATTCCCGATCATGCAGTCCAGAAGGACCTTTTCATAGGCATCAAGGACAGGGGCACCTCCTTGAAGCGTATCCGTATCTCGGTGGTTTTCTCGGCCAGGCGCTTCCCGGAGGTCAAGAAAAAAGGCACCCCCTGCCAGCGCCAGTTGTCCAGAAAGATCTTCATTCCGGCAAAGGTGGGCATAAGGGAATCCGGGTGGACCCCTTTTTCGTCCCTGTAAGCAGGGACCTTTGCGCCGTCCACCGTCCCTGCACCGTATTGTCCCAAGACCAGGAACTCTTCTGTCCGGTCCGTGGGAAAAGGCCTGAGCGCCCTGTAGACCCGGACCTTTTCATCCTGGACCTGGTCCGCCTCAAAGAGAGACGGCGGGTCCATGGCCGTTAAGGAGAGGACCTGCATCATGTGGTTCTGGAACATGTCCCGGAGCACACCTGCCTGCTCGTAATAGCCGGCACGGTGTTCCACGCCCAGGGTCTCGGCCGCGGTAATGGAGACGGCCTCAATATAGCTCCGGTTCCAGATGGGCTCAAAGATGGCATTTCCAAAGCGTAACATGAGGATGTTCTGGACGGTCTCCTTGGCAAGGTAGTGATCGATCCGGAAGATCTGGTTCTCCTGAAAGTGCGCGTGCAGGGTCTGGTCGAGATCCCTGGCGGAATCAAGATCGTGACCAAAGGGCTTTTCCACGACAATCCGCGACCACCCCCTCCCCTCCTCGAATTCCCGGGCAAGGCCCGCCTGACCCAGCAGGCGGGCCATGTTCCTGCCCATCCGGCCAAGTCCGAGCATAGCTATTTTCATGGGTTCCTCCTGTTTTGATGTAATGCCCCTTGTGTGCTCAGGGAAAAAAGGGACGCGGTAGTCCGCACCCTCACCACAAGAAACGGATCAGTTCCTGAAAAAAGGTCTCCCGCCCATGGCAAAATTGTCAGCGTCCCGCAGGGTATGGGCGCATTAATATTTTCCCTGTGGTACCAGCACTTCTCCAAGGACGTTTTTTTCATTCCGCTTTCATTAATAAAGGTCCTGCATCTGTTTTCCGGCTTCAGCCACCAACTCCTTATACCGTTCATTATCAGGGTCTTCTGAAAGTGCTTTTCTGCCCCAGTGAAGTGCATTTGGGAAATCTTTTTGCTGGCGGTAATTCTCAGCAATAGCATAAAACACATCCTGAAACGGAGCATGCCTGCTTTCAGGCTGGATATCCAGTACCTTTTTGAAATCTGCCAGGGCACTGCCGTGACACTTTTTAACGGTATAACAACTCCCCCGGCCGATCAGGCTTTCTTCATCAAAGGGGTCCAATATCAAGGCTCTCGAATAAAACTCAACAGCATCGTCGATCCGCCCTTCAATTTCTGAAATCTTGCCCAGGTAGAAATAAGGATTATCACCATCCCCGTGACGGTAAGCAAAATCTATTCTGATTACTTCCTCAAATGCCCGGACAGCGCCAACCCCGTCTGGTTCATTAAAACATTTTAACCCTTTGTTAAACCAGTTGGCGGCAGAAGTTGTATCGTCATTATCCATTGTATTCCTTTCTATCACCTCGAAATCTGAGGAGACAAGAGCGACTAATAAAGTGGACCCAATGTCAAAACCGATATGGATTAGTACCGAACCTCGTGCCTCGGCACGGTTACTAATCCTTTATTTGTTCGGCAGTTCCTGCCCGGGATTCTTTTATTGTATTAACTCGATCATCAAGTTTTTTGAATACCGCCGCCCCGATCGGCCATTCCATAAAAACTTGATAACCGAGATTAAGGAAGTTGTTTCCCACCGGGCCTTCTTTTGGGTATCCTTGAACCAGAAATCGATATTGCCGTCTTTTTCTGCAAAGATGCGGTTATTTCGGATTTATTATATTCATATCCATGGTAAAAATCCAGATCAGGCCGATTGCTTCTTAGCCACCTGTGCAACGTGGGCGCCCTGGAACCGGGCAATTTTCCTTTCATTCTCTGAGGGGTGGCGGCTACCATCATTGCCGGCAAGAGTGCTTGCCCCATAGGGTGATCCCCCGGTGATTTCACTCATGTTCGTGATTTCCTGACAGGAATAGGGAACGCCCAGGATGATCATGCCGTGATGCAGCAAGGTGGTATGAAACGAAGTGATCGTAGTTTCCTGCCCGCCGTGCTGTGTACTGGTGGATGTAAAGACACTGCCCACCTTGCCAATCAGCTTTCCGTCAGCCCACAGCCCGCCGGTCTGGTCAAGGAAATTGCGCATCTGCGCGCACATATTGCCAAAGCGTGTAGGCGTGCCAAATATAATGGCATCGTATTCCGCCAGTTCGCCCGTTGTTGCAAACGGCGCCGCTTGATCGAGCTTGGCACCCGCCTTTCGGGCCACGTCTTCCGGTATTAAATCGGGTACACGTTTGATAGTGACCTCAGTGCCATTGACGCTTCGGGCGCCTTCTGCCACCTCGGTGGCCATGGATTCGATGTGACCGTACATGCTGTAGTAAAGAACGAGAACTTTTGTCATATTGCATCTCCTGTTTTGGGTTATAAGACATAAAACTTTTCAATCTGTGCGGGGCGGGGACAGTTTATCGGTTCATTTTTTCCATCTTAATCCGCTCTTTTTTCAATTCTTCCAGCAGGTTTGAAAGTATCCAGTTTTCTGAAAACGGTGTTAAAGTAGCCCACAAAGGGCGAGGCAATTCAGTGGTTTTGTAATTGGTTAAAATTTGATGAAATTTTTTCTCAGTAAGACCGGACAAAACAACAGCTCGTTCCATCCCACAATCCATGTCTCGCCCAGATTGATCAGGCAACGACAGTAATTCCCCAAGGCATAAACCGTTATCCGTATCTTTGGCAAAAATGACTGGAACGTCTGTAAGCTGGATGGTCTCCAACAAAGTCATCACGGTTTTCTGTTCTGATGGTGTAAAGCCGCATACCAGCATAGCTTTGGGTCCATACATCGGTTGATCTGATTCTCCGACCTCCTTAAATGTTCCTTTACTCATGATGTCTTCCTTGTTTTTTTAATATTGTCCATTGAGAAAATCCGTGACCTCATTTCATTCATTCATGACATTATTGCTCTTTTTACTGAAATCCCGGAAGCAGAAACCCCCGGTATTAAATGAAGCCATTGCCGAACGAGAACTCGAAGACGAGGGTAAGGGCAAGCCAGCCTAAGCCAATTCCCACGAGCTCAGTGGGACGGTGGACACCCAGCCAAGGCAATGAAAGGTAGGCCACAACAATAATGAGTGCAGATAGGAGTACACCGCTCACCACAAGGCCAGCTGACATGCCAAGCTTCGGAATGAGGATAGCCTCCCGCAACGCTCCGTTAAGCACGGCCAACACCAAAATTCCTGTCCATATCGCCAACGCTTTAAATGCAATCCAAATATGCATTGATCTCTCCTGCAGGGCCCAAACGTCCCGGCTAATCACCGCTGCCAATGGTGTCCGTAAAAAGCGGCATGGTACCCTAACCTCTCACTACCCAGATACCGGAAAAGACAAGCAAACTTGTGACTGCCAACCCCGCTTCAAAAGAGAATACATCACCGCAGATTGCCAGACCGGCGGGTAAAAGCCCGCTTCCGATAAGAGGTGCCGCAGAAATACTCAGAGAAAGAGTCAGAGCTCGATTTTCATTTAATGCATAGCTTCCAGAATGACGGATCAGCAACGATTTCACGAATTCGGCTGAAATTCGGAGGTGTTGGACGCTGGTCACTGTCTACGCCTGTTTTCAGATAGACAATCCCCAACACAAACATAACAAGAGCAGCAGTGAGATATCCATAACGCCATGAGCCTGAAACGACAGCAGCCGTCGCCAAAAATG
>JAWOEJ010000060.1:0-4077 GCA_046482845.1 Desulfobacteraceae bacterium
CGGTTGCCTGTCAGGAACATTGAGAACCAAAGGAGATCAGACTTTTTCCCTGCCAGGCGTTGCGACAATCAAGCTGTTTGAGGACCAGTGGCCGCAGGTCGCCGATTTTTAGCCTGGCAGGGAAAAAGTCCTCCGTCGGTCGCTGTTCTGACAGGCAACCGCTGAGGGCGGCGGTATTCAAAAAACTTGATAACCGAGTAACAGCTTTCATGCTTTGTTGTGCCTGTCAGGGCATGGTCGTTTATATGAAACAGCCGATTAAGTGCCCAAAGCGATTGCCTGTCAGGAACTTGGAATTACAATGAAAGTTCCACCCGCAGAAAAAATGTATTGTTCACAAAATCAAAATAATCAAAATTTGAATCCCTGTCCGTATAAATATAGGCAAGGTCAAAGGTCGCCCATTCCCTGAATTCATATCTCAGTGCTGGTGCAATGTAAAATGTATCATCCTCTCGTTTGTCTGTAAAGTCATTTGAGGTAAAAACCCCTTCATACTTATCATGGGTAAAAGATCCTGTTAATGTGCCGGACCATTTTTCACTGAATCTCTGAAGCCACGACACAATGCCCCCGGTTGTTCTGAAGCAGCTGGACCCTATAAAATTGGATTCATTGAATCTTTGAAATCCGCTTAACTGAAGTGCCCGTTTGGGAGAAAAATTATGCTGAGTCTGCACCTCAAAGGAAAATCCGTCCTGATCCTCAACCCAGGGCCTGTCAAAATCCTTGTCCAGGTATCCCAACTTAATCCTGCCCCTTGTTTTGGCAGTGATATCCCATTGAACACCAGCGTAATATCTGTCTTCCTCGCTGTCTGAATCCGTATACGTGTCAAAATCTATATCAGAAAATTCATACTC
This sequence comes from Desulfobacteraceae bacterium, assembly GCA_046482845.1. Taxonomy (GTDB): domain Bacteria; phylum Desulfobacterota; class Desulfobacteria; order Desulfobacterales; family Desulfobacteraceae; genus DATFJZ01. The sequence goes on from JAWOEJ010000060.1 coordinate 864, forward strand.
AATAAAAATAGAGGTTTTGGGTTTTAGTTTATAAAAAACATAGGCGGAAAAGGAATTGTCGTTTCTATTCATATATCTATTGAAAATATCTTCATAATCCAGGTCATAATTGGAATAATCAAGGCGGAATTTTATTTTTTCCGACGGCTGATAGGTGGCTATGACATTAAAAAGATTATCCTTGTACTTGTCTATCTGTTCGGAAATGCCATTGTTGTTGGCCTGGTGGGTGTCATTAAAGAGATTCACAAAATCCAGGGACAGTCCCATATTAAAATTATACTGGAAAAGACCTTCCACCCTGTGATTGGTTGTATTGTGATCGGGATGGTCAGCATAAAACACAAATTCCGGCGAATAAAGAAAATATCCCTGGTATCTTCTTGTGGTTTCAGGTTTTATACGGCTCAGCTCAAGCCCCCCTGGAGAAGTTGAGGTCGTCCCGATATCCAGAAGTTTTTCCCTGTTGGACGGAAGAGCGATCCAGAACCCTGGTGCGGCAGTGGTTATAAAATCCTCTTCTTCATGGGTATTTGTATTGTAAAGATTATCTGTATATCTCTCCTCAAACAGAATAAAGGGATGAAAGTAACCGCCTTTTTTGCCAAAGATATCAGCGTCAATAACAGCAGGCGCTTCTTCTGCTTCACTTTGACCCACAGGTATATTTCCGTCACTTTGACCGATGGGTATCTTTTCACTTTGACCAGCAGGGATATTGTCTTCTGTCTGACCAGCGGGTAAAACGGTCCGACTGGAGGCGTGTAACAATTCATTGTGTCTGTCAAAAACACCTGTGCTTTTATCCATTTTATGGTGCAGGATCGGGGAGAACACTGAAGACGATGCAACTGAAACTAAAGGCAAAAAAAAGACAAATCCTGATAAAATCACCAGGAATTCGATTTTTTTTCTTAGTCTGATGTTATAATACATTTTTTTTATCCCTTAATTTAAGCTGAAACGAGGCTGGAGGCGATGATTCCTACTGGTAAGTATGAATTTAAATCAATGCGGCTTTCTTTGTCAACAAAAAAACCCTGCAGAGACAAAGTCTGCAGGGCTTTTTAGAAAACTTGTGATAAAACATTATGGAATAGAATTGGAAGCTGTGTTGTTTTTTGTTGTCGGATTGACCTTTACAGGTGTAAGCGGTTGAGCTGCAGCTGTGTAGGCAAGTCCCTCTTCTCCGCCAAGGCACTGGGACTGAGTGATTTCATCCCGGTCAAAAACCGGCTCATTCATGGGGGTAACCGCATCTGCAGCTGCATTGGCAATAATTGCCTTCATTATGCCGGCTTCTGTGGCGCACATGCAGAGCTGATCAATTTCAAGATCCCCCCCAAATCCGTAAATATTTTTCAAAACAAGATAGGGGTTGTAATCAAAATCTATGGCAAGCTTCATACATTCACAGGCAGGGGCTTTGTTTTCCATTGCCCTGGAAACGGCTTCTTCAAGGACAACATCTTCAGGCGGGGTGTAGGCAAGTCCCTGACCTTTTTCACCTCCTGCGGGCAATCTGACTTCCTTGCCTTTTTTAAGGGCGTCTACAAATTCACTGCGCCAGTCCTCCGCAGACACCAACGGAGCAAACATAACGCTTAATATGATTATAAAAAAAAGATATGCTGTTTTTTTCATTACTGATCTCCCCCGTCTTTTGATAATTCTACAGCCAATTTCGCATGACTTTATACCATCTCTTAGTTATTTAAGATGGTAATGTACGAGGTCATTTGAAATGCACTATATTTTATAATAGGATTATAAACACATTTTGTCAAAAAAATATATATTTTCAGATGTTTAATCTGAACAATTTTTTCTGATACTTCACAATTTAATATGCATTTTTTATGCCTGACAAGTAAATATCTGGGCTGGGTAATAACATGGGCCACCCTGGGGTGGGGTCAGGAATGATCTTCATTTATATGCAAGCCTGGAATTTATGTAAATTAATGCATAAAATATAACATTTTTTTCTCAATTTATCCAACAAACTATATATTTCTCTGATTTTTAACCTGGCAGGTCAAAAAACCCTCCTGCGTTCTCGTTCCTGACAGAGCAGGTGTTGGGGACGGTGCTGTTCAAAAAACGTGATGATTGAGTATTACCTTTTTTACATATAATGTCCTTTATCGATCACAGTAAGGGATCCTCCAAAAAATAATCCCCGCATCTTGCTTGTCATTTATTATTTTCTTCCAGATCCCTAAAGGAATCGTCTCTTTTTGATTTTAAAAACCCAGGCAGGGATTTTAATTTGCCATTGTCTTTATTTCCTGATAATAGTTTCTGTGGAAAAACACTAACCCTGATACTTGATGGTCAGTTTTTTTACCTGTGGGAAAAGGCCTGCGCTGTTCATAAACCAGGCGGTGAAAACCTGATTGCAGAGTAATAATAATAAGGAGCGGCTTTATGTGTGAATCAAACGTTTACATAAAAAAAAACAATACCCAAGAGCTGGTGATGGAAAATGTAGCAGCTATCACACCTGTTGAAGAAAACAGATTTCTGTTAAAAGGGCTTCTTGGAGATTCTAAAGAGGTTTCCGGCAGAATTGTTGATATTAATCTTATGAGCCATAAGATTTTATTTGAAACTCTACAATAACAAAGACTTTCATATAAAACCGGCATGGCCGGACCATGATCATCGATCCGGCCACAACGAAGAATGAAACATCACCTACGGCAATGCTCTGTCGAGTGTTTCATATAACCATCATGATGCGCAGCATCACAACGAAAAATGAAACAGGAGAGTGTCGCCCCCAGCGGTTGCCTGTCAGAACAGCGACCGACGGAGGACTCGTTCCCTGCCAGGCTAAAATTCGGCGACCTGCGGCCACTGGTCCTCAAACAGCTTGATTGTCGCAACGCCTGTCAGGGAAAAAGTCTGATCTCCTTTGGTTCTTAATGTTCCTGACAGGCAACCGCTGGGGGCTCTTAATCGGCTGTTTCATATAAAAAAAAGAAGTCTTGATCAGAATGTTATTATATTAGAACTGGAAGCCGGCTTTTTTCCGGGTTTCCAAAAAATAATTGAAAAAAAAAATAATTTGATCTATGATCCATTAACAATTTACCAGGCAAAATTTTAATATTAACGCAATGGAGATACCAAATGAAAAAAGTGAAGCTATTTTTATTTTTGATTGTTGTCATATTTGTCGGACTGATCATCTACCAGAACAGAGAAT
>JAWOEJ010000072.1:0-20282 GCA_046482845.1 Desulfobacteraceae bacterium
CTTAAAAAAGCTCCGTATTTATCTTGTAAAATTTTAACTACTGGTCTTGTAGGTTCTTTTGGATTATTTTTAATTACAATTCCTTTTTTACCATTACTTAAAAGTACTCCAGTTCCAGGTGGATAAGGCGCTATATTTTGAATTAAAGCATCATAAACATCAATATCTATTTTACTATGAACATTAGAAGATAAAATCTCTAATGCTTTATATACAGGGACTCGATCTTTAATTATTATATTATTAACTAAATACTGTTCAACTTGTCTCATTGATTCAAACCCATAATATCCATGCGGTTCATACCAATACAATACTTGTTCACTCCGGTGCCATTGCTGCCAGGATAACCGGGAAAAAGGTGATATGGCATATTCGGGAAAGGATAACAGAGCCCAGGGCGGTTATGTATTATATTTTTAACCTGATTCGCTGGATGTCCCATAGAATTATCTGCATTTCACAGAACGTAAAAGAGAATATGGAATCTTTTACCGGTGTTCTGGAAAGGGCAGAGGTGATATACAATGGTGTTGACCTTTCCGTTTTTTCTCCATCCCCTGTTTCCCGGGACAGAGGCGCACGGTTAAAAAAGTCCTTTACAATACCGGACGATCATTATGTTGTGGGAATTGTAGGAAGAGTTGCTTTTTGGAAAGGCCATGATACCTTTGTGAAAGCGGCAAAAAGAGTGCTGGACCAGGGGCATCAGGTGATTTTTCTGGTGGCGGGGGACCTTGACAGGGAGATTAACCAGAGATACTATGATAGTTTGTTTTCTTATATTGATCAGCATCACCTGTCCAAAAATTTTATCTTCACAGGGTTTATCGCTGATGTGGCAGCTGTTTACGCTGCATTGGATATTGCAGTTGTCCCTTCAACAAGACCGGAACCCTTCGGCCTTGTTGCCATCGAAGCCCTTGCCATGGGAAAACCTGTTATTGCAACCAATCATGGCGGTACAGCGGAAATTATTGCGGATACAGGGTTTGGGGCGTTGATTCCGCCAGGTGACCATAAGGCGCTGGCAGCAAATATCATATCATATATAAACTCTGAATCTCACATGAAAAGGGTGAAAACCCTTGCTCCCATCTACATAAAAGATAATTTTGCCATTGGATCTTGTGTAAATCGTATTCAGTTAGTATACAATAAAATTCATGGTATTAATTGGAAATAGAGTCAGAACAAAGCATTTTTAAAGGACAGTATCAAGCAGGGGATCTGTTGAAGTAAATATGTCCCATTGGCGCGCAACGCAGGAGACGGGCAAAAAGACAAGCAAGATGCGTGGAATATTTTTTGGAAGATCCCTAAGAACATGTGTCTGAAAAGATCAGGCAGGGCAAGGAGATAAAGGTTTTATGCAGAAAGATGATTCGATTCTAATTCATCCGGGGTTTCCCAAATGTGCCTCAACTTTTTTACAGAAGAAGATTTTTTCAGTTCATCCGGAAATTGACTATATTGGACCTGAACTCTTTACCAACAGAGGGTTTAACGGGTTGTTTATGAACATACCAACGGCCGATTATGACCCTGTCAGGGTAAGAGCTCTTTTTTCATCGGCTGCTGCTGCCAGGGTGCTTTCTGTTGAAACCCTGGTTGGGGATCCCTATTTTAACCCCATGGCAGGAGAACTGTATGCAAAACGGTTAAAGGAGACCTTTCCCAATGCAAAAATATTGTTGATTATCCGTTCCCAGGCCGATGTACTGGAATCCCTTATCCTGCAGTGGGTGAAAACCGGCTGGACTGGAAAAATGGGAATCAATGATTTTTTTAAACCCAAAAGATTCTATACTGAGACGTATACGTTTGACCTGTCTTATTTTAAATACAGCGGTATTATTGCACTTTACCGTCACTATTTCGGAAAAGACAATGTAAAAATTCTTGGTTTTGAAAAATTTACAGAAAATATCCCGGCTGGGGTAAAGCAGATATTTGAATTTATGAATCTGGAAGTGCCTGATATAATCAATACCGTACCGGTAAAACGGCGAATGACCCTGGCTGGATATCTGTTCATGAGATATGTGAACCGGTACAGAACAGGAAAGTTTAATTTAAAAGGCGGCGTGCTTGATATTGTCCCGTGGGTCTGTATTATGAGGGTACGGAATGCTCTGGATAAACTTTCACGGTCAACAGGGGTATCAAAGAGTTACACATGGATGACAGATACCTTCCGGCGGGACCTTGAAGCGTATTACAGGGAAGACAATGATGTTACTCGTCATTTGATTGGTGAGGATACCCTTTGTTTTTGACCCCTTCCCCTTTTTATGTGAAGCGTCAAAATTAGAGGTGCTTGTCGGTAGAGGGGGGGCAGGCGCTCATTGACTGGACTGACTACCAATGCAGAAAAATGAGAAAAAAAAGTTAAGATCCAATCAGTTTTTTGTTTTTGTCTCTTCCATGGTGGAAATGGTATGCGGGTTTATCCTTATCGCACTGCTGACCAGATCTTTTGGCCCCAGTGCCATGGGAACCTATTTTCTGGCCATGGCTCTGGGGGGAATAAGCCAGGCATTTGTTACCTTTGGCATTTATCCTGTTGCGGTTAAGGAGCTTTCCAGCACATCTGGGGAAAAATCGGTTGTTCTGATCACTTTGTTATATATCCAGACCGTGATCATATGCCTGCTTGCCCTGCCCATGATTTTTATTGTTCATTTTTTATACGCTTATGATCCTTTTCTGAAGCAGTGCATCTTTCTTTCCATTGCTTTCCAGGTAGCTGTGGTTCCTTTTGTTCTTATCGGGTCCGCCGTATTCCAGTCCTTCGGAAAGATGTACTGGGATGCCATGGCTGCAGTACTGGCCCATGGCATTATTCTTTTCAGCGTTGCATGGGGCATTTATTATTATCACATTGGCCTGGCAGCAGTTTTTATTATTATCTGTTCAGGCTTTATGGTAAAACTGTTGTTCTCTTTTTTTATCATTACCCATAGACTCGTTAGAATAGACCGGTGTACGGGCTCCTGGGCATTGACAAAAAAGTATTTCAACCAGTGCTGGCCCATTGGCCTGCATGATATAATTATGCAGGGGCGGGCCAAAATCGGTATTTTTATGCTCGAAATGTTTTCCTCCAGGGAACAGATCGCTTTTTTTGCTGCCCCTTTCAAACTTTTGAGCAAAACCCGTATCTTTGCTGTTTCATTTGTGAGACCCCTTCTTCCCTATTTTTCAAGACTGGTTTTAGAAAAAGAGGCAGAGGCGCTGGTTAAATTGTATAAAAAAAGCTTTATCATTCTGTTCACCGCTGGGGCGGGTGTTGCCCTGGTACTCTCCTGTGCCGGCAGATTTTTGGTGGTGTTGATACTTGGTCCTGAATTTCAAGAGGCATGGGTCTGTTTTTCCATTATGTCATGGTTGGTTCCCATAATGTTTGTCTATTTTCTCACCATTAATCTTTTGTATGCCTGTGAAGAAGGTAGAGCCGTATTAACCGGCAGCATCGTTTCCTTTATTTTTATCTGCATAATGAGTTATGTGCTGATACTCAACTATCAGGCGGTTGGTGCCAGTGTAGCTTTTTTAATGGCAGTGGTACTGCTTCTTTTAATGGTTCTTGTGCCAGCAAAAAGAGCAATGGAAAAAATAAGAACAGCCCAGGGGGAGGAAAGAGATGAAAAACAATGTGGGTAATTGCAAAAAAGGGTTCCACGCATACCTTGTCAGTCAAGTGGGAAATATTGCAAGACTCTTGTTTTACTACCCCTTTGCCTGGTTTGTTGTCAATGCACTGCCGGTCAGTGCGGTATTAAAAATTGCAAGGGCAAAAGCGGTTGTGTGGGGCACGTTCATGGACAAAAAGAGAAAAAATGCCCTGTTGAACAGATTCGGGAATTTAAAAAAGGAGTTTCACTTTAAACAGAGTGCCCGCCAGCTGTTCCTGGATTATTTAACCAACCATGTTTTTATTAAACTTTCCCCCTTGATGTATGGGGCTTTGGCAAGAACCCCCACTGAAAATCTCTTTGTGATTAAAAACAGGCACCACCTTGACAGGGCCCTGAAAAAGAAACGGGGGGCAGTATTGACAACCGCTCATTTTGGACCTTCAATGCTTTTGGCCTTTTGGGCCGGGGAAAATTATCATACTGGTCTGTTAAGGCTCCTTTACGACAAAAGAGAGGCGACCTTCGGGCACAGGCTGGCCAGAAACAGAGTCAGGCAGTTAAGTGAGTTTATTCCTGTGACGTACATTGATGTCCAGGGTGATTTGTCTGCCAGGGAAAAACTTCTTTCTGAAAACGGTTTGATTGTTCAGACCGGGGATGGGGCCTCGGTTATGACAGGTATTGGGAAATTGATCCCGGTTCCTTTTCTGGCCAGGAGAGTTCTATTTGCAAAAGGCCCTTTTTCCCTGGCCTATAGAACCAAAGCATTGGTTGTCCCTTATTTTGTGCGGTTGATCGGGAAAAAGCTTGAAGTGACATTTTATCCGGCCCTGGATCCGGAAAAAGCCTTTAAAGGAGACAAAGATGCGTGGATCCAGGAAGCAGCGGCCCTGTTTGCCTCAGATTTTGAAGCGGCACTCTTTACCGCTCCAGGTACCTGGCAGCTGTGGGAGTTGTTTGAGAGTCAAAAACTTATTATAGATATGGATTAACGCTTTTTGACTGTATGTACCCTTTTTTTACAATTAAATTCCAAACGGGGAAGAAATGATGAAAAAAAACAGGTTGTTTTGGCTTACAATTAGTATTTTAATTTATCTCATTTTTTCTTGTCAGGCTGCCATGGCTTTAGCTGATTTTCGGCATCAGCCACGGGAGACCCCTCTTGATCGCGTTATAACAATGATGCAGGATAAAACCGGGAAAAACAACTTTTCCCGGCGTATGAAAGTCGTTCGCAGTATTCTGAAATCTCCAGAATTTCCAGGCAACAGGGTTGATAAACAGAAGTTTCGGAAACGGTACATACATATCAAGGAAATGGCTTTAAAGAAAGATACCAGGGCCTTTTCCCAGCTTGATCAGCTCATTTTTCAGGTACACCATCAGTTAAAGGGGAAAGGGAAGCCGTCTTCCCCTGGTGAAAAAGGGAGAACCCATGCTGTTCTTCCAGAGGGTACCGGTGGGGTAGGGCCGTCCTATGAAGATCTGGTACTGCTTCATGCCAGTATTACCCAGCGGATAGAAGCCCTTGAAAAACTTAGTGGATATCTTAAGAAAAAAGAGCTTCCAGTGGAAACTGTGGCCCGTCAGAAGCAAACCCTAGAAATTGATGCCAGGGAGGCGGCCACCCGGCTGAAACAGATTGAGTCTTTGGTGATTGCACAGCAGAAAGGGGAAGGAGACAATAACAGAGGGAGCCCTCTGGTTGAGTACGCTGAAGAACTGGAAACGGTGTCCCGCGGGATCAGCAAACTGGAACTCAAGGCGGGTGGCCAGGGTGAACCGACCGGTAATATTTTAAAAAAGTATGCATCGCCCCTTTTTTTTGGTATTCAGACATTTGGGAAAAGAGATTTTTTCAAGGAAAATGGATACTACCCCAGGCTTCTTAAGCGGTTTGGGTTTGATTTTGTCTCCTTTCACCCCCATTCCGTGAATCACAGCATGGCCATGGGAAACCCTGAAAGGGGGGTTTATGATTTTAATCCGTATAAAAGGCTTGCCAAATCCCTTGCCCCTTATGATCTGGGCTTGCGGCTCACTGTTGAGGACAGCGGTTTCCACGGCGTTGACAACTACTGGATGAAAAAAGACAATGATGAAGTGACATGGATTGACGGTAAAGGGAAAACACTGGACCGGATGGGAGCCCATAGCACGTTGAACATCTGGAATCCCGCTGTGACCCAGTGGGTTAATGAGTATGCCGCCGCCCTGGTAAAGGAGATGAAACAGTATGATAATATTTCAGTGTATGAGGTGTTTAACGAACCTGTCATGTTTATTGACAAGCCTGTCGGGTATGGAAAGTTTGCTTCTTCCGCCTTCCGCAGATATTTAAAAAAATTGTATGGTAATGATATTGAGCGTTTGAATTCAAGGTGGAAAACCGCCTATGACACCTTTGATTCTATTGTGCCGCCCAGGGATCTCTCCCCACAGACGTCTTTAGTAAAAACCGGGCAGATTTATGATTTTCAGAAGTTTCGTCAAAAAAGTTACGCAAAATTTATGTCATCTCTTATAAAAGAGATCAAAACCCAGGACAAAAATGCAAGAATTTGTTCCCAGTTTTATGAAAGACTTAAAGTAAGAAAAAAAAGAGACAAAACCAATATGATCACAGGGGGAATTGACCTTTATCAGCTGGCCATGCTGGACTGGGATATTCTTGGAAACCACGACTGGCCGGACAGTACAGAGGCAGTGGATTTTTTATACACCTACAGCATAAACAGGTATGCCGCCTGTGAGATGTGGGATGATGAGTTTGTCTGGACTGCATGGGAGGGATTTTCCGACCGGGCGATTACAAGAAAGATGACCCGGTTTAAAAATAACGGTGAGCAATTGATGAGAAATGTAATGAAACGAAATATATGGCGTCACATTAACTGGTCAAAAAGGGGATTGATTTTTTTTGATCTTGATGACCCCTGGCCCGGATGGAACTATGCACTGCTGGATCCGGAATCCTCGAAAAAAGTAATGCGCTATTGCACAGGCGTTATCCCGGTTGTCAAAAAAAAGGCAGAGGCAATTTCAGATGTGCTGGTGAACAGCAGAATCAAGAACTCCGGGGTATATGTTTTGTTTTCAAATGTTTCCCGTCTGGTTTCTTTTCCCCATGGAAAGAGTGTGGATCTCTGCAGAAAAACGGTAAAAGAGCTGCTCGTGGAAAAATTGATCCCTTTTGTTGTTCCTGAAGCGGCGATACTGGACGGCAGGGAAGACCTTTCACAGTGCAGGGTTTTGATCTGTCCCTATACCACCCACATGGATATAAAGTCGTGCAAAACCATTGCCGACTGGGTGAAATCCGGGGGAAGACTGATACTTGCCGGACCCTGTGGGAAGCTGGATCCCTACGGCCGTTTGTCAAAGGGGATGTACCATCGGTTTTTTGAAACATCTTTATCCTATGATGCATCCAGAGGGATATGGGCAGGGGATGAAAACGCACCCCTTGAAAAGTGCACCACCCGCTTTGGAAAGGGCCGGGTTGACTTTTATCCGTCAAACCGGCTGGATATAGGGAAAATGGTTAAGCCGGTTGTATCCGGTTTCCAGCTGGTTTCTACGGATCAGAACTGGTTTGAAATTATCCCCCGGATCACCCGGTCCGGTGAAGAGATTGTTGTGGTGCAGAACCTTAGTCCTGAAAAGCGCTTGGCAGGGCGGGTGTATGTCAAAGGCCAATACAAAAAAGCGGTGGATCTATCCCTGAAAAAGTTCTATCCTTCTGGCCCCTCCCTTTCCCTTAAAGAGAAAAACACCGTTTTTTCCCTAAACCTTTCTCCTGGGGGGGTCTCTGTAATTCGACTGGAATGATTGTTTTTTGAAAATGGGCAAAGAAAGGCAAAGGAAGCTTATGACTGTCGGCATTGTACAATCAGATTATAGTTGTGTTAAAGGCAAAATGGAAACCCTTCTTGATCTTGTGGGATATGAACCAAAAAATAAGAATGTGTTTATCAAACCCAATGTGCTTGGTCCCTTTGATCCGGCTTCGGGCATTGTAACCCATCCAGGGGTGGTGGGTGCCCTTGTCTGGATTTTACAGAAAAAAGGGGCCAGTGTGGTGGTGGGCGAGTCCAGTGTGGTGGGAACGGATACGATGGCTTCTTTTAAAAAGGCCGGGTATTGTGAGATGGCAGACAAATACGGGATTCCGCTTCTGGATCTGAACAAGGAGAAGAGGCGGGAAGTAAAGGTCAACAATCGTCTCCTTAAATTGCCGGAAATTCTGTTCTCCCATGAATACATCAATATGCCCAAACTGAAAACCCATGACCAGGCCTTTGTCTCCATTGCCATGAAAAACCAGAAAGGGCTTCTGCTGGGAAAGGATAAGAAAAATTTTCATAAAAAAGGCAACCATGGTCTTGGTGAGAATGTGAAACAGCTTGCATCTGTGGTTCAACCGGCTTTGAATGTGGTGGACGGTATTGATGCCCTTGAGGGCAACGGCCCGGGCAGGTGGGGAGTGAAAAAGAAGATGAACATCCTGGTTGCCGGCTGTGACATGGTTTCTGTCGACAATGCCTGTGTGGACATAATGGGGTTTGATATCCGCCGCATCGGTTATATCCCGGCAAAGGAATATGTGACAGCAGGGGCTGATATAGAAACCGTCAGGGAGCCGTTTGCAGCGCCGGAACTGAATCGGCCAAAGCAGCTGCTGAACTGCCGCTTCCATCTGGGAGAGGCCTGTTCCGGGTGCAGTCAGAACATCAGGGCTGCAATGACCGGGTTGTGGAAAAGACCGTTTCGTGCCGGGACTCTGCTTTTTCAGGCGGGGTTTCATGGCGTGGATATCGTTGCCGGCAGGTGCGACAGCCTTGATCAGAAAGAGGGGGGTAATAACAAAAAGACGGGTAAAGTGATCTGCATTGGGGAGTGTACCCGAAATCAGGCAGAAAAAAACGGTTACAGGTTTATACCGGGGTGTCCGCCAGACGTGAACACCATTATCTCTAACCTGTGAGGGGGACCAATGAAAAGAGTCGCTGTAAAGGAAAAGTGTCTGCTTTACAAATCAAGGGTTAAGCACCGCAATGACATTGCAGAAACAATTGACACCTTTCTGACCAACTTTTCAGAAGTACTCCCGGACTCCCCCAACAGTACTATTTTGATCAAGCCAAACCTCCATATGGATTTGAACTCCCTCATGGGCAATACCACTGATTTGCGCATTCTGTCCGATGTGATTCGACTGCTTCAGAAGAGAGGATATAAAAAGATTATCGTAGGTGAGGGAACAAACTGCGGGATGCACCGGTTTAATATTGATGTCTACGCCAGGCTGGGCGTTAAAGATCTGGTTTCCTACTACGGGGTAAGATTTGTTGATTTTAACCGGTGCCGGGGAATAGAGGTTCAACTCTCAGGTAAAACAAAAGCAAGAGTTGCTGATATCTGTCTTGAAAATGACTGTTTCATCAATTTGCCCAAAATAAAAACCCACCGGCTGGCAAGCCTGTCGGTCTGTCTTAAAAGCCTTGTGGGCTGTTTTGTGAAAATGGATAAGCGTAAGATCCACCTTCACCTCCACAGGCAGATTGTTAAGATGAATGAAATCATCCAGCCGGATCTTCATATTGTTGACGGTCTTATTGTAAAACAGGGACAGGGACCGGCATGGGGAGAGCCTGTGAGGCGTGATACATTGATTGCCGGTAAAAATCCCTTTTTTATTGATGCCTTTTGCGCATGGTTTACCGGGTTTGACTGCCGCGATATCCCCTATCTCTCCCTTGCCCTGGAAAAGGATCTCCTGGAGGAAGCGGAAGTGGAAATCATTAAGAAAAGTGTACGCCCTGTACCATTGATAAAGGCCACGCCCCAGCGGTTTGTCAATCTGCTGGCACTGCCTCTACTCGATCCCTTGCGTAATCTTGTTCGGCCGCTGTCCGATATCAGATGGGTCTCCAGTTTGCTGTACAGGACAAAGATCCGTGAGGATTTTTATGACAATGAAAATCCATCGATCAATAATCTTATTGTTGACCGGGAAAAATGCACGTTTTGCCATCGGTGCAGGGATATCTGCCCGGTGAACATCGACATAACCGATAAAAGCTTTTCTGTTGACAATACAGCCTGTATTAAATGTCTGTACTGCTATCTGGTCTGTCCTGAACAATGCATTACAATCAAAGGTGAGCTGGGGTACTTTTCACGGGCCGCTGCCGATTACCGGGAAAAAATAGACCGGCTCGGGCTTTAATCTTAAGGATGGGGCTTTGCTGTAAAAATTTAATCAGCAGTTTAAGGAGATAGATTTTGGTTACCGAATCAGCATCCTGCCCAGGATGCAAAACAGCAGTGACTATTGTTTCAGGGCTTCCCAGGTCTGGTACATCCCTTGTGATGAACATGCTGCAGAATGGCGGCCTTTCTGTTGCCTGCGACCAGCACCGCAAACCTGATATTGATAATCCGCAAGGCTATTTTGAACTGGAAAAGGTGAAAAAAATATACGAGGATGCCTCTTTTATTGCCCGATACAGGGGGATGGCCGTAAAGGTTGTCTCTCCTCTTCTTAAGTATCTTCCCATGGATGAAACCTATAAAATTGTATTTGTTCAAAGACGCTTAAAAGAGGTGATGATTTCCCAGAAAAAAATGGAGCAGCGCATATGCGGGAAAAAGTGTGCAGACCTTGATGATGATGTTCTGGAGCGGGCCTTTCAGAATCATCTAAGCGATGTGAATAAGTGGTTTTCCGAAGTGAATGTGTCTGTTTTGCGCATCTGGTACCATAATCTGGTGGCCAGTCCCTTGGAAAATGCTCAAATTTTGGCTGAATATTTTGATTTTCCCCTTGATTGTCAAAAGATGAGTGCGGTGGTAAGAACCGATCTGTATAGAAGCCATACCACGCTGCAGGATAATCGAAAAATAAACCTTTAGTTCGGTAATATTTAACAAAGGCCGCTCCTTCGGGAACGGCCTTTGTTCTTTACAAACCCACATGATGCACAGCATCAAGCATCACAAAGAAGAATGGGTCGAAGACGCGCAGCCAACAGGAGAGTGCCGATATGGGGCTCTTAATCGGCTGTTTCATATAACGGCCATGAGCAGCGTGGTCACAACAAACCATGAAAGCCATTAGCCATTAGCTGTTAGCCGTTAGCTGAGTACTGACGGCTGACGGCTGATGGCTTTCTTATAAAAATACAGGAGAAAAAAATGATTACTCCCACGGTGGCATTTATCCAGTGGTTTGACAATATCCCGCTGGAACTGCGCAAATATCTGGCCCATGTTTTCCGGGTCTGCACAACCGAAGATGCCTCTCAGATGGCGGGTCTGCCGGATCAGGCGTTGACCGGTTTCAGGGTCTGGGCCATTAAAAAAGATTTTCCCTTGCGTTTGGCGGCCAGAATGTTTTATATTAGGGCCGTTTTTGATATGGTGATTTTGCACCACAGGGAAATTACAGAGGATGACGGGTCTTTTGGCCTGTCATCACAAAAAACCAATATAGTGCGACTGTCTGCAAAGCAATGGGAAGCGGTTATCAATTCCTGGGTAGCCCTGCGTCAGGCCGAGTTGTCTGATGCATATGTTCATTCCTGGACGTCGTGGATGATTAAACAGCAGCAAAAGGGGTCGCAGTGAGAAGCAGGTGTTTTTTTAAAGTAAAAATATATTTATGTATAAGCTTTGTCATTATGGCGGGTAGTGTCGTTTTATTGCCCGGACCGGGTCTGGCAGGCACAACCATGACCCTGGAGCAGTGTATTGAAACGGGAATAAAAAACAATACCACACTCCAGGCAGCCAGATTTGATGTAAAATCGGCTGAGTACGATATAAAAGGGGCCCGGGCGGATTTCTTCCCCTCTGTGTCAGCGGGATATACAGTCAATGAAATCATCAGTCACAGTTCCGAAGGTCCTGCTGATACAGACTACCTGGACCAGAACATCTCCCGGTTCAACGTGAAACTGTCCCAGATTCTGTATTCAGGCCGGCGCATTGTCAATACCTATGACAAAGCCTGCATCAGAAAAAAAGTCATTGAGGCGGAAACCCTCATGGACCTGCTGGAGCTGGAGTACAGGATTGAAACCACCTTTTACCGGCTGCTCAAGGCCAAGCAGGATGTGATTACAGGAACGGAGTCCGTTGAAAGACTGACTGAAAGTGTCAACGCGGCCCGTGCATTTTTTGAAAGGGAACTGGTTCCCTTTGTAAATGTGCTCCAGGCCCGGGTGGATCTGGCCGATGCCAGAGAAAAACTGGGGATTTCCAGAAATGATGTCAACAGAGAACGGGTAACCCTGTTTTCCTTGATGAACCAGCCGGAAGATCCGGATATTGTTTTTTCCGGGGATCTGGCCCCGGTTGCCCCTGCAGTTCCCGATTTTAAAATCACGTTAGAAAAAGCCCTTGAAAACCGGCCTGATATTGAAAGCCTGGACCTGCAGATGGAAATTGCCCAGAAAGAAGCAGAGATTGCCCTGGGGAAGTACCTGCCCTCGGTGAGCCTGGATGCAGGTTATAATGACCTTGACAATGATTATGACGAACTGGGCACCTCCGGGGATTATGCCTATGACAGGGACCAGAAGAACCGGTACTGGACCGTGGGCGTCAATGTGACATGGGAACTCTTTGACGGGGGCCGGGGCTGGTATGAGAAAAAAAAATACGACACCCAGATGCAGAAATTCAAGGCCCTGATCAATGAGGCGGAAAACACAATATCGACCGGGATACGCCAGGCGCTTTTGTCCATGGCAGAGGCGGATCAGCGCAGGGAATCCTCTCTGGGCGCCCTGGAGGCGGCAGAAGAATATTATGCCCTGGAGAAAAACCGTCTGAACGCGAGAATCTCCACCATTCCTGATTTTCTGGATGCCCAGGACCGTCTGATCCGGTCCCAGAGCAACTATGCCCGGGCTATCCTGGATTTCCGCCTGGCGGAATCTGAATTAAAACTCATGGTGGGAAAAACCCCCAATACCACGCTGCTCCAGGAAAAGGAAATGTGATGCTGGATACCAAAGCTCTGATTGCCGTTTATGTTACCACCTTATATGTTTTTCTGGCCCCTGTGGTCCTGTTCGGTGTTTTTGTTTTGTTTGATGTTCTGGGCAGAACCGACACCGGGGGCAGCAAAGGCAAACCTGGGCATAATCTTCGAGAAAAAAAAGACCCCGCAGTCTGGACAGCTCAAGACATTGCTGCATTTGTGGATCAGGCATAACCGTGGTGCAGTTTATCAAAAAATGGAAACGGTTTTTCACCTTTGCCGCCCTGCTGAGTTGTTTTGTAAATATCCTCCAGCTGATTTTCCCCTTTTACATGTTTACCATCTACAGCAATATCATTATTTCCTACAGCACCATCTCCCTGGCAAATATCACTGTGATCGCATTTTTTGCCATCATGGTCCTGGGTGGATTCAATTATATCCGGTCCCGGCTGCTGGCCGCGGCAGGGAAAAAAATGGTGATGGACCTGCGCAAAGATATTTTTGCCGGCATGGTTAAAGGGGTGAGCCGCAACTATGCCCAGGCATACCGGACAGGACTGCAGGACCTTGACACATTGAAATCCTATGCCTGCGCTCCTGCCATTTACGCATTGTTTGACGCCCCCTGGTCACCGTTCTATCTGGTGCTGATTTTTTTGTTCCAGCCGGTGCTGGGCGCCATCGCCACCCTGGGGGCGGCTGTCATGGTCGGGTTGAGTGTTCTGCAGGAGCACCTGATCCGGGAAAGCATGAAGACCGCCAATCTCAAGGCCCGCCAGAACCAGCGGTTTGTGGATTCCTTTCTGCGCAATGTGGAGGTGATCAACGGCATGGGCATGATCCAGGCCATCACAGACCGGTTTCTTGCCAAAAACAGTGAAGTGATTTTCAACCAGACACGCTCCAGTTATCACGCCGGCAGCATCCAGGCCCTTATCAAACCCCTCCAGAATGTCATCCAGGTAATGATATACTGTGCAGGCGCTGTTTTTGCCATGACCCGGGGCATGGATATCGGGCTGGTGGTGGCGGCTTCCATTATCATGGGCAGGGGCCTGGCCCCCTTGATGCAGGTGATGTCATCCTGGCGCATGACCCAGGGAGCCAAAGAAGCATACCAGCGGGTAAAAACCTTTTCTGAGTTTCTGGAAAATCAGCCGGATACCATGTCCCTGCCCGAACCCCAGGGGCACCTGCAGGTGGAACACGCCTCATTCCGGATCAAAGGGCAGACCCTGGTCAGCAATGTTTCTTTTTCCCTGGAGCCCGGGCAACTGCTCGGCATCATCGGCCCCAGCGGTGCCGGAAAAACCACTCTGTGCCGCATGCTGCTGGGAATAGCGCCCTGTGCCGGGGGAAACGTGCTGCTGGACGGCAGCCGTATTTTTTCCCGGGACAAGGAAGAAGTCGGCCCTTTTATCGGGTATCTGCCCCAGGAGATCGAATTGTTTCCCGGTACGGTTGCCGAAAATATCGCCCGGCTGGGTGAGCCCCACAGGGCCGCCCTGGAACGGGCCATAGCCCTGAGCGGATGCAGAGACCTGGTGGACAGCCTGCCGGACGGACTCAATACCCTCCTGGAAGGGGATAACGGGCTGCGCCTGTCCGGGGGGCAGCGACAGAAAATCGGTCTGGCCCGGGCCCTGTATAACAATCCCAGGCTTCTGGTACTGGACGAACCCACCTCCAATCTGGATGAAGCCGGAGAACAGCAGCTGGTGCAGACCCTGGAAAAACTCGGTCAAAATCGCACCTGCACCTGTGTCATGGTGACCCACAAACCCTCATTGCTCCAGTCCATGGACAGCATCCTGGTGATGCAAAACGGTGCAGTGGCCATGCTGGGTCCGAAAAACGAAGTTTTTGCAAAGCTTGCGGGGGAAAAATGATCTATTATCTGCGGGCCTGTCTGAAATATTTTGCCTTTGCCGGTTTTTTTTCTTTGTTCATCAATACATTGTACATGGTGTTTCCTCTGTATATGCTGGCGGTGTATACCCGGGTGCTGACCAGTTACAGCTTTTCCACCCTGTATGCCATCACCGCCATGGCCCTGGTGGCCCTGCTGGTGCTGAGCTGCCTGGACCTGCTCAGGTCCCGTCTGCTGGTGCGGGCCGGGGTGAAACTGGACCAGCTGCTCACCCGGCCGGTGCTGCGGCAGATGCTGACGGACCTGGCACGGGTGGACAGTACCCATTACAACCGGGGCCTGCAGGACATCAATACCCTGCGCAACTATCTGGGGGGCAATGCCATATTTGCTTTTTTTGATATTCCCTGGATTTTCATCTACCTGTGGGTGATTTTTCTGGTCCATCCTGTGCTGGGCATGACCGCATCTGCCGGGGCGGTGATCATCCTGATCATGGGGGTTTCCCAGACCCTGCTGACAAAAAAGCACACAGCCGAGGCACAACAGGTCAGCCAGCAGAAAAGACAATGGACAAACATCGGTTTCAGAACCGCCGGGGACCTGGAGAGCATGGGCATGGCCCGCAATGCCGCAGCAGGGTTTGCCACCATCAATAATGCGGAACTCTCCCTGCAGGAAAAGGTGGACCAAAAAAATAATTTTTTTACGGCGGCAGGTGCCAGTTTCGGGGTGTTGATGCAGGTGGTGATTTTCGGAGTGGGCGCGGTGCTGGTTCTGATGAACGAAGCCAACCCAGGGGTCATCATTGCCGCCTCCATTATCATGGGCCGTGCCCTGGCACCGGTCAACCAGGGGATCAGCGCCTTAAAACAGACCTCCGGTGCCAAAACCGCATATGACGGGTTGAAGCAGCTCCTGCACCAGGCAAAGGATGCCCCGACCCTGGCCCTGGACACCCTGGAAGGCCGCCTGGATGTGGCAGAAGTTTCCCTGCACATCAAGGATACTCCGGTGCTGGAGAATGTTGAATTTCAATTGGAACCTGGAGAGTTCATGGGTCTTGTGGGGCCCAACGGGGCCGGGAAAACCTCGCTGTGCCGTCTGATTCTGGGCATGTGGGCCTCCACCGGAGGACAGGTTACCCTGGACGGACATGATACCATCACCCTGGACAATGAGCGCCTGGGCCGGTTTCTGGGGTATCTGCCCCAGCAGGTGGAGCTGTTCAGCGGAACCGTCAGCGAAAATATTGCCAGAATGGGCAAAGTTGATGACGAGGAGGTGGTGAACGCCGCTGTCCTGGCCGGTGCCCATCAGGTAATACTGGGGTTGGTCAATGGATATGATACGGAAATCGGTGAGTTCGGCCACAACCTTTCCGGAGGCCAGCGTCAGCGGGTGGGCCTGGCCAGGGCCCTGTACAAATCCCCCCGGCTGGTGATCCTGGATGAACCGGATGCCAACCTGGACGAGGCAGGAGATGCCGCATTGATGGAGGCCTTGAAGCACCTGAAACAGATGGGTACCACCACCATAATGATCACCCACAAACCCCAGCTGTTACAGGCAGTGGACAAAATTTTAATTCTTCAGAACGGGAAAATGACCGGTTTTGGGGATAAAGCAAAGATGTTTGGACAAATGATGGAGAATAACAATTGATGCAAAAAAGGATGAAGTTCCAGACCGGATACTTTTTGTTCGCAGCTGTTTTCAGCACCTGTGCCAACCTGATTTATCTGTCTGTGCCAATCTACATGATGATCGTATATGACAAAGTGCTGTTCAGTTTCAGCAGGGCCACCCTGTATACCCTGAGCGCCGGACTGCTCATCGCCCTGCTGGCTGTTGTGCTCATGGGGTATCTGCGCCGGCGCATATTGGCCCAGGCCGGTGACCGGCTGGTGGAAGAAATGCAGCCCTTTGTAATGGAAACCATGAGCAGAGCTGCGGCCGGCACCCAGCCGGCCGGTTATACCAGGGGGCTTGAAGACCTGGAAACCGTGCGCAATGCCGCTGCTGCAGGACATTTGTTTTCTGTTCTGGAACTGCCATGGGTCCTGGTATACCTGGCAGTACTGTTTGTCATTCATCCCCTGGTGGGCCTGCTGGGGATGTTTGCTGTTTTCCTGGCAGGCGCCTTTTATCTGCTGCTGGGAGTGGCGGAAAAAAAGCGGTATACAGCCGCAGATGCCGCGTTTTCACACAATGTGGAGTTTGTGAAAGCCTGCCTTTCCCGGGCCCGGCTGCTCTCGGGTATGCAGATGCTGCCGGCCCTGATAACAGAGTACTGCAAACGGCAGACCCCGGTTTTTTCAACCCGGGCAAATGCGGATAACCTGCATGCCTGGATCAGCACCGTTATCAGGCTGATCCAGCTGGCCGGACCGGCAGTGGTTTTTGGTGCCGGGGTGTTTGTGTTTTTTGCCGAAGAGATCACCCAGGGGGAAATCCTTGCTGCTGTGGTCATTGGTGCGCGGCTGTTTTTCTGCTTTGAGCGCCGTCTGGCAGACATGAAGCCCGCCATTACAGGGGCAGGTGCCTACAGGCGGCTGCGCGCCTTTGTGGATGTGCAAAAGCCCCAGGAAAAGCTGTCTCTGCCTGAACCCAATGGAAAATTTACAGCCGAAGGGATTACCCTTGCCCAGGCCGGCCGGCCCATTCTGTACAATATATCATTTGATCTGGCCCCCGGGGAGATGCTGGGCATTCTGGGGCCGTCCTCGGCGGGCAAGACCAGTCTGTGCCGGGTTATGCTGGGGATCTGGCCGCCGTCAGCCGGCAAAATACGCCTGGACGGTGCGGAAATCTCCCAGTGGCCGGAACAGGACCTGGGCAGATATGTGGGATACCTGCCCGAGAAACCCGTATTGTTTCCTGTGAGTGTGGCGCAGAACATTGCCCGCCTGCAGGAACCCGAGTCGGAAAAAGTGGTGGCAGCCGCCAGAAAGGCCGGTATTCATGAGGTGATTTTGACCCTTGCCGGCGGGTATGATACCCTGGTACAAGGATCCGGCGACAATCTGTCCGCAGGCCAGTGCCAGGGGATCTGCCTTGCCAGGGCATTGTATGATGACCCCAAACTGCTGGTCTTAGATGAACCCCATACCCATCTGGATGACCAGGGGATGCAGATGCTCCTGCAGTGCCTGGATCATTTAAAAAGCAGCAGCGTTACAACGGTTGTGGTGTCGGACCGGCCAAAGATACTGATGCATACAGACAAGCTATTGATGATTAAAGAGGGCAGACCCGCCATGTACGGCCCATCCAAAGAGGTGCTGGCACAACTTTCAAACAAACAGCCGTCCAGTCAGACAGCAGGAGTTTAGAAATGGAAGATACAAAACCAATATTGAATACAAATCCTTGGAAATACATTGTTGCAGGACTTTTGATCATTGCCCTGTTTTTCGGGGGGCTTGCGGTGTGGTCCTGGTTTTTCCCTTTCCAGGGAGCGGTTATTGCCCCGGGTGAGGTCAAGATCTCCGGCAAACGCAAGGTAGTGCAGCATCTGGAAGGCGGGATTGTTGACAAAATCTTTGTCAGAGACGGGGACAACGTGAACAAAGGGGATGTGCTCATAGAGCTGATAGATTCCCGGGTCAGTTCAAATCTTCAGCTGCTGATCAACCGGCTCCGGTTTAAAAAGGCCCAGTCCGCAAGGCTCAGGGCAGAGACGGCCATGGAATCGGCCATCACCTGGCCCCCTGAACTTGTGTCGTTGAAAGACAACAGGGAAATGGCGGAAATTCTGATCACAGAGCAGCATATTTTTGATTCCCGCAGGGAAGAACTTTACGGCAAAACCCAGCTGTATCTGTCCCAGATCAAACAGCTGGGCAACCAGATCGAAGGGGCGAAACAGGAACTCAAGAGTGTTGAAGAGATCATCGTCAACCTCAAGGAAGATCTGGCGAGCAAACGCCCCCTGCTCAAGGATAAGTACCTGGGCAAAACCGATATCCTGGAGCTGGAAAGAAGCCTGTCCCAGTACAAAGGCCGCAGGGGAAAACTCAACCAGGAAATCGCCCAGTACAACCAGATGATCGAGGAGCGCAGACTCCAGATTTTAGATATTGAAAACCAGTACAGGGAAACCTCCGTGTCCATGCTCGGAGAGGTGACAGACACCATTTTTGAGCTGGAAGAGCAGATCAAACCCCAGCTGGATGCCAGTGAACGCCTCAAAATCCGGGCACCCATTTCCGGGGTGGTGATCAACATGGAAGTACACTCCGAGGACAGCGGCGTGATTCCCCCCAGGATGAACCTGCTGGAAATCGTGCCGGAAAATTCAAAACTGATTGTGGAGGCGCGGGTCCGCCCCCAGGACATCACCAGTGTGAAAGAAGGCCAGGATACCAAGGTGGCTCTGGCCGCGTTCCAGCGCAAAACGACTCCCCCGGTCAAGGGCAGGGTGACTTATGTGTCCCCGGACCTGGTGGAACCGGAAAATCCCCAGCGGGAGCTGCCCTATTATGAAGCGGATGTTCAGGTGGACATAAATGATTTATATGCCAAGGATGCCTATCTGTCACCGGGCATGCCCGTGACCTGTTATATCACCACGGATGAGCGCACCGTGATATCCTACATCCTGGGACCTCTGCTGAAAAATATCGACACAGCCCTGCGGGAATAATTGCATGCCCCGGGTTACCCATGTGTTCAAGACCTATTTTCCCGAAACCAGCGGCGGCCTGGAGGAAGCCATACGCCAGTGCGCAACCTGTGCTGCCGCCAGGGGGTTTTCCGTGCAGGTGGTCTGTGTGGGTCCCGCAGGGTATACTGTGACATCACCGGAAGGGATCACTGCCCGGTTTTACAAAAAAACCTGGGATTATCTCTCAAACCCGTTTTCCCTGTCCTTTGCCCGGGCATTTCCCGGTATCTGCCGAAATACGGATCTGCTGCATTTTCACTTTCCCTGGCCCACCGCGGAAATGCTGGCCCTGGTGCATGACATAAAAACACCGTCCCTGGTGACATTCCATTGTGATATCCACAGGATGCTGCCCCTTAAAATTTTGTATCTGCCATTTGTCCGGCGCTTTTTACATAAAATGGACTGCATCTGTGTTACCTCCGGGGCACTTTTTAAAAACACCCCGTATCTGGCTCCCTTTGCCCGCAGGATCCGGGAAATCCCGCTGTTCATGAACGAACAGCGGTTTGCCGGGCTCGGACCTGTTGATCCTGGTCTGGCAGCATTGGCAGGCAAAAAGCCCTTTGCTCTGTTTGCCGGGGTGCTGCGCTGGTACAAGGGGCTGGATATCCTCCTGGATGCAGCCGGCACCACCCAGGGGGAGATCCGGATTGTGGGCATTGGGCCGTTGTATAAAAAACTGGCTGCCAGGATCAGAACTGAAAATCTGGCCAATGTCCATTTGATGGGGTTTCAAAGCGATAAAAACCTTGCGTGGCTGATCAAAAACGCCCGCATGGTGGTGCTGCCCTCCATTACGCCGGCGGAAGCCTTTGGCCAGATTCTCCTGGAGGGACTCTATTTTCAGACACCGCTGGTGTCCACCCGTCTGGGAACCGGGACCAGCGTGGTGAACCGCCATGGATATACAGGACTTGTGGTGAAACCCGGCTGCAGCCGGTCCCTGGCGCAGGCCATGAATACCCTGTTTTCAGACAGGGCTCTGGCCGGGCAGTTTGCCCGGAATACCCGGCATCATTATGATGCCCATTTTACCCCCAAAACCCAGGGGGACAAATACCTGTCGATTTACAGGTCTTTGTTACACTCCCGACCATGACC
>JAWOEJ010000155.1:0-3045 GCA_046482845.1 Desulfobacteraceae bacterium
CAAGATTTCATCCGTCTCTGCGATAAGGGATGGTGGATAAAATCCTGTTGAACTTAACCCTTACCTTAGATATAAAGGTGTACCAAATATATATGGAGATTGTAAAGAGATATAATGTTTGTAAAAAACAAAAACAAAATAGATAGCTCAAAAGAAGCGCTTAAATATTTTTTTTAATTGTTTTCCTTTATTTTGTCTGCACTCATCAAGTCATTTGTTCGGCAAGGATTTTTGGATCATGATGCACTCAATAATGAGTCTTCTACCATTTGCGGAACATGAATTGGGACAAAAAAAGAAGAAGGGTATAAATAATCCTCTCCACTTTCGTCAATAACCCGGATATCTCCATCAGATGCTGCATCATCATCCGATATTATTCGATATATTTTATGCAGTTCTAATGATGTCGGATATTCTTTATTATTGATACATACTACATACTCTAAGGATGCTTTTGTTTGAGTTTTCATAATTTACTCCAAATATTTTTTACGTTTAATTTCTTTTTTCCCGATGCCATGCGCCTCATACCAATGAAGCTCGGCTAAACGTATTTTTCCTGATGAAAGTCTTATATGGGCAATTCCTTTCATTTTATTCCAATTCCCTGGCCCATAGCTCTTTCTCAAACGATTAATTTCACGAATTCCTGAGCCCTTTGCAATTGTTTCAATTTCTTGAATCTTTTCAATTATATCAAAGTTCATGAATACGATCCATTGTTTTAGTTTATCGATTACAAGCAAATTATTCAATAAGTGAAGAACGTTATGAATTTTATCCTCCGTCCCGTTTCCGCAAAAAGACATCTTGATGCATTGAGAATAAAAACCGAGACAAGATTTCATCCGTCTCTGCGATAAGGGATGGTTGATAAAATCCTGTTGAACTTAACCCTTTAACCTATGGAATTAATGTGTACCAAATATATGGGGATTGTAAAGAGATATAATGTTTGTAAAAAACAAAAACAAAATAGGGTTTAGTTCAACTGCTGATTAAACGCTTGAAGTCGCTGAGCTTCAGCTGTTTGATGCATAAATTGGCAGGCTGATGGTAAACACGCTTCCCCTGCCTGTATGACTTTTGACCTTTATGGTTCCGTTGTGCTGTTTTATAATCCCGTACCCTACGGAAAGACCGAGCCCTGTTCCCTGTCCTGGGGGTTTGGTTGTGAAAAATGGATCAAAAATTCTGGCTAAATTTTTTTTTTCGATGCCTCTTCCATTGTCCTTTACTATGATCAACGCATTTTTGTCAAGGGTTTTCCGGGTGATGATGTCAATGCGGCCTGCTTTACGGGTGGCATGGCAGGCATTGATAATAAGGTTGACCAGGACCTGGGAAAGTCCCTGTTCACTGCCCAGGATCTTTAATGTATCCCGTCTGCAGGGGGTGAATGTCATTTCAATGTTTTGGAAATCTGAATGGTTGGAAAGAAAATGGGTGACGTTTTCAATGATTTCAGTGATATCAATGACTCCGGGGCTGTCACTGTCTTTTCGTGAAAATGCAAGAAGGTCTGTTACCACCTGTCTGCAGTTTTTTACATGTTTTTCTATGATTTCAAGATCTGCTTTACCCTGGCCGGTTTCCTGCTTTAACAAAAGCTGGGTATACCCGAGGATAATGCCTAGGGGATTGTTGATTGCATGGGCCACTCCTGCTGACAATTCCCCCAGGGCTGCAAGTTTGTCCGCCTGGGCAATCTGCTGCTCTATCTCTATTTTTTCGTTGATTTTCCAGGTTTGATTGAAAAAAAGGGTAATCAACCCCACCAGCATAAATGTGGCTGTGTTGATACTTCCTGAATAGGCGCTGATGGCATGCCATGCCTGGGCATGGGCGGTCAGTTCCAGAAATTGTTTTAAAATATGGCCAAAGGATCTGGAAAGGGCAAACAGGGTAAATCCTGTGCTGATCCACAACAGGTAGAGGAAAACCGCGTTGTCCCTGTCCATTTCCCTCAGCCGCCTGGCTTTGTAAAGACTCATCAAAGCAATAACGACCATGGCGACGGACCCGGCCGTGTCTGCGATAAGTATGGGAAGGAGAGAAAAGGTCAACGCGGCTCCTTTTTGTTCATGGGTCTGTTCACCGGCATCTGTTCTTGAAGCAGGCAGGAAAGGCCTTTGTAGAGACAGATCATGGCAGGAACACAGAATATATGATCAAGTTTCAGAAAATAATAAATCTGAGCCATAAGCTGTGAATTGTTGGCAGCAGTGATTTTTATTTTTCCAGGGGATACTGTTTCAGTATGGACAGCATGAATCTGGTTGTCTAAAAAATGCGCTGCCAGGGCATCCAGGTTCCACAAAATAAAAAAAAAGCAGCATACATAATAAAGCGCCATCCCTTTTGTCCGGCAAGCCCTTTTCCTATAATGGTAACCATCAGAGACACCATGGAAAAAAGAAAAAAAAGGTGCCCCATCTGATGGGTGATAATGCCTTCTGAACTTTTATGAATCTGCAGGGCATAAGCATCAAAGGGGACAAAGATGCAAGCCGCCGGTATTATTATATAAATATATTCAAACATCAGTTTGTATTTGTTCAGAGTATTTTTTTCCATAGAGAAAACAACTATAGTATGGGCCTTATCGCCTTTAATATTAAGGATCTGTCACTCGATTATCAGTTTTTTATATCTGACCCCTCACACTCGGTTATCAAATTTTTATGGCGGCGGTATTCAAAATACTTGAACTCGGTTATCAAGTTTTTATGGAAGGGCCAATTAAGAGCCCCCAGCGGTTGCCTGTCAGGAACATTGAGAACCAAAGGAGATCAGACTTTTTCCCTGCCAGGCGTTAAGAAAATCAAGCTGTTTGAGGACCAGTGGCCGCAGTTCTTGATTTTTAGCCTGGCAGGGAAAAAGTCCTCCGTCGGTCGCTGTCCTGACAGGCAACCGCTGGGGGCGGTGCGGTGGTATTCAAAAAACGTGATGATCGAAAGGGCATTAATGAAACTTATCCTGTATGCAGATAACAGGGAAAAAAGAGGGAACAGACTTGAAACCCTTATTCATGAAAAAATA
>JAWOEJ010000269.1:0-4087 GCA_046482845.1 Desulfobacteraceae bacterium
TTTTGTCACTTTAAGTCTGACCTATTATCCATGATAGGAAAAAATTGATGGCGTGTTAAGGCCCTGGCAGTACACAGATACTGCCAGGGCTTTTTTTTTAAAGAAAGCCATCAGACGTCAGCCATCAGTACACAGCTATAGTCAATTTCATGCTTCGTCGTTCCCGTTCCTGACAGGCAACCGCTGGGGGCGGCCCTCTCCTGTTGGCTGCGCGTTTTCGACCCGGTCATTGTTGTGGCCGTCAGGACATGGGGGGGGTAGGAAACACTGGCCAGAGCCCTGCCGCTGGAGGCGTTTGATTCCTTGTTGTGGCCGGACCGATGATCATGGACCGGCCATGCCGGTTAAGTCAGAATTAAGCCAGGGCTGCGGCCGGCACGGCCATCAGAGTGACCATGGCTTTGGATACGAGTTTTTCCTTGTCTTTGGACAGAGAAAAGATTTCAGATTCAGACACCAGTATTTTTTTACCGGCATTGACCACCCGGGATCTGCATATAATAAAATCGCCAGAGGCAGGTTTGAAAAAGTTTATTTTAAATTCAATGGTCAAAATGCGGACATCTTTGGAAACCTTTGTAAACGCAGCATATCCTGCTGTATGATCTGCCATGGTGGCCAGCACTCCGGCATGGACAAATCCATCCTGCTGAATATGACGGGAATCAATTTTTAAAATAGTCTCAAAAATGCCGTCATCTACGTGGTTCACTTCAAAACCGCAGAACGCAGGAAATCCCTGGTAAAAATCTTTTTTTAAATATTCAAATTGCGCTTTTTTATTCATTGTGATATGGCTCCTTTCCAAAGCTTTCAGGTCCAAAGCTTTCAGGTAGTATTCTTTTTTTTAGGCGGCACTTTCCTGTTTCGTTGTGCCCGCCAGGACATGGGTGTTTTATATGAAAGCCATCAGCCGTCAGTACTCAGCTAAAAGCTAACAGCTTTCATTCTTTGTTGTGCCTGTCAAGGCATGGACGTTATACTCGATCATCAAGTTTTTTGAATACCGCCGCCCCCAGCGGTTGCCTGTCAGAACAGCGACCGACGGAGGACTTTTTCCCTGCTGATTATTGACAGGTCGTGGCTTTCATGATTTCTTGTACCAGCCAGGGCATGGCCGTCATGCAGAAATTAAGATAACGTCTGCCAGGGTGAAGTGTCAATGGTTTTTAAGGCCGTGATTGATAAACCGCAGGGTATTCAGATCTGTTTTATAGCCCTGACCCTGCCGTGAGGTAAGGTATGGACAATCCTAATGAAAAGACAGCAATTGATATTCTTTCCGCATCAGAAGCAAGGGTAACCCCCCAGGTGCTTGCAAAATCCCTGGCCGGTCAGGCAGGTATCAGCCTCAGGCAGGCAAGGAACATTATCAGGCTTCTTACAGACAAAGGCGAGATTTCCTATGACTATACCTTTGGTGCAACCTGTCTTGGGCTTTCTTTTGCAAAACCGGTAAGGGTGACCCAGGGGTTTGTATTAACTCCCCCTGGTATGGGTTACAGGGGAAAACAGCCGGGTGTGGTTGAAATTGTTCTGGCACCGGGAGTTTCTTTTGGGACAGGACGTCATCCGACCACAAGGCTCTGCCTTGCTGCTATTGATCATGTTCTTTTGCAGCCGCAGATAAGAACTGAAGATCAATTTTTAAAAACAGCTGATATCGGAACAGGGTCCGGGGTGCTTGCCATAGCCCTTGTCAAGGCTGGAGCTGGAAAATGCCTTGCCCTGGATATGGATTTTAATGCTATTTCAGAAGCCAAAAAAAATATCAGGCTCAACAAACTTGAAAATCAGATTCAAATCAGTAATGAATTGCTGGAACATAATAGTGAAAATTTTGACATGATCTGTGCTAATCTCAGATTCCCAACCCTGAAAGGGCTTGTGCCCTTATTTGTTAAGAAAATTCAAAAAAAGGGCGTATTGATTCTTTCAGGCGTCAGAACCTGGGAAACCCGGGAACTTGTTCAGATTTGTTTTCATAACGGGTTTGATCTGCTGTGGCAGAAAGACGAGAAACAATGGACAGGACTAATTTTACAAAAAAAGAAGAATTTTCATCCGGGAGAAACTTTATGATCGGAAACACACTAGGTCTGTCCCCCTCTTTTGTGGATCAGAATTTTAATTTTAAGGTGGACAAAACCACCCTTGTTTTTGATACCGATGATATAAAAGCCCGGCTTTTGGACCTTGAAACCCCATGTTATCTTGTAAACGAAAATTCACTCATGGGGGCAGGGACTTTACTTTTAGAAGAAAATTCCGCAGATGCCTGCCAGGCTGTATCCCCTGTAGCCTATGCACCCAGTTTTACACCAGAGGACCTGGGTGATCCGGAGTTTAAAAAGGATCACAGCCTGACATATTCTTACTGCTCAGGGGCCATGGCCAATGGTATTGCATCGGAAGAAATGGTGATTGCCATGGGTAAGGCCGGGTTTCTGGGATCTTTTGGCGCCGGCGGGCTTTTGTCTTCCCAGGTGGAAAAAGCCATTGTTAATATTCAGAAAGCACTTCCCCATGGTCCCTATGCCTTTAATCTGATTCACAGTCCCCATGAACCTGCCATTGAGCAGGCCGTGGTTGATCTTTATCTGAAATACAAGGTGCGTTGCGTCGAAGCAGCCGCGTTTATTAATCTGACTCCGAGCATTGTACATTACAGAGTGGCCGGTCTTTCACGGGATGAACAAAGCAGGGTGATTATTCAAAACAAGGTGATAGCAAAAATTTCCAGAAACGAAGTGGCAACACGATTTCTGGAACCCCCGCCAAAAAAAATAGTGGATCACCTGCTGCAGCAAAGGCTTATTACCCGAGAGCAGGCTGAAATCGCCTGTCAGGTGCCCATGGCCGATGATATTACGGTTGAAGCAGATTCAGGCGGCCATACAGACAACCGCCCCCTTACCTCTCTTCTGCCCTCTGTGATTTCTCTCAGAAACCGGATTCAGAAAAGGGAAAATTATGATCAATGGGTCAGGGTGGGGGCCGCCGGCGGTATTGGTACACCTGATGCCGCCTTTGCCGCCTTTGCCATGGGCGCTGCCTATGTGGTCACCGGATCCATCAATCAGGCCTGTATTGAGGCCGGCGCCTGCGCCCATACCCGCAATCTACTGGCAAAAGCGGATATGGCAGATACAGCCATGGCCCCTGCCTCAGACATGTTTGAAATGGGGGTTAAACTTCAGGTGCTGAAAAGAGGCACCTTTTTCCCCATGCGTGCCCAGAAATTATATGATCTTTATACATCTTACAATTCTCTGGAAGATATTCCGATTCAGGACCGGGAAAAACTTGAAAAACAGATATTTCAAAAAGATCTTGATGCTGTATGGGATGAGACAAGGGCGTTTTTTGAAAAACGGGATCCCGGACAGATTGAAAAGGCAGAAAAAAATCCTAAAAAAAAGATGGCCCTGGTTTTCAGGTGGTACCTGGGCCTTGCCTCACAATGGTCCAATACCGGGAACAATGATAGAAAGCTGGATTACCAGATCTGGTGCGGTCCCTGCATGGGGGCATTTAACGCCTGGGTAAAAGGAACTTATCTGGAAGCGGCAGAGAACCGGAGAGTGGTGGACGTGGCAAAGAATATTATGACCGGTGCTGCCTATCTGAACAGGCTGATGATTCTGAAAAGCCAGAAAGTCATTGTTCCTTCAGAATTCAGTGTTTTTGACCCGCGGCCCTTTTTCAGAGAGTAAACCGGCAGGATTGTTTTTTTGCCCGTCTCCTGCGTTGCGCCAATGGGACATATTTCAATATGCTCCCCATTACCGCGCCTTGAAGACAAACAACCCGATCATACAAATTGGCCTGCGCAATATACGTATATTATTTTTTCCAGATCCCTAATACTCGGTTATCAAGTTTTTATGGAAGTACCGATTAAGAGCCCCCAGCGGTTGCCTGTCAGGAACATTGAGAACCAAAGGAGATCAGACTTTTTCCCTGCCAGGCGTTAAGAAAATCAAGCTGTTTGAGGACCAGTGGCCGCAGTTCTTGATTTTTAGCCTGGCAGGGAAAAAGTCCTCCGTCGTTCTCGTTCCTGACAGGCAACCGCTGGGGGCGGCGG
>JAWOEJ010000334.1:0-4393 GCA_046482845.1 Desulfobacteraceae bacterium
GCGGTTGAAACAGATGATCGATATCGGCGATGAAAGAACATTGAAAACCTACCTGGTTCACCTGGATGACGGCAAAGCCATCACCTGCCTGCAAAAGGCGAACAAAAGCATCCGGGGTCTGGAAAAACCGGAAAAGATCTATCTGAACAACCCCAACCAGGCGTTTGCCATCTGTGACCCCCACCAGGTCAATCCCGGTACGCTCAGGGAATTGTTTTTTCTGTGCATGGTCCGGGAAAACCATGCGGTCACGATTCCGCCCAAAGGCGATTTTCTGGTGGATGACCGTCTGGTGTTTGAAGTCGGGGGTAAAGGCAAAACCTTCAAGCAGATCAAGGATCTGCCGGATTCATACCTGGCGGTTGACGGCATCGAACACGGGATGGGTGCCAGGATTCCTTTATGGATATTCGGGTTTTTGTATTGATGCAGCAAAATTAGGATTCTTTCCTACTATGACTAGGCAATTTCAACAGGACATTTGGAAGGGACCAACAACAAAATCAAGGCGATGAACCGGCTATTTAGACTGGGCCTGCAAGGCATGTTCCAACAGCGTTACTTTCTGTTTCAGTCTCTGGCAGTCATGAGATTTTTCGGCCAGCTTCAGTACCACAGCAGGATAAAGCCCAAAAGGCGTAAGGATCCATCGAATTTTATTTATAGGACAGTTGAAAACAAAAAAGGAAAAAGGTCATATGTGATTCAATGATCATATATGACCTTTTTCAGAGGTCTTACGTGGCAGATTCTGAGGCCCAACCCGTGACACAGAATTTTGAAAAATGCTCTGTGCGGTTTTTATCGCTTCTTTGATTTTTTTTCTTGCCTTGGCTTGCCTGGACCTGGTAAAGGTAAATTTTTGGATTTTGGGGGATTGTTTATGGTTTGTTCTACTTTTTCGTTTTGTTCTTTTTCCGGAGGTATGCCATGAAAAATGTTATTCTGCTGGGTGTTATCATGATTTTGTTTCTGACCACTGGGGGGACTGCCATTGCCAGCGGCGGCGGCGGTGGCGGCGGTGGTGGCGGTGGCGGTGCAGACATGCTTCCTCCGGACAGCCCATTCGACCCGGCGGATCCGTATAGTCTGGGTGTGGAAGATGAAGATGGGGTGCTTCAGACCATAGATGAGGCCTACCGCAAAGGGGTGAAAAAAAAGCAGGCCCAGGACATGGCGGAATCAAAGAAATGGATGGATGAAGGAAATTATTACGAAAATCTTGAAAAAAAAAGCAAAAATATTCAGACCGGTGTAAATGTGGCGGGAAATGTGATCGATATCTTTACCGGTGGAACAGGATCTAAAATCAATAAAATCGGACAGAATTCAGCTATCTTTATTCAAACCACGATCGAATCAAAACAAAAGGGCAAATCCACGGCCCAGGCTCTGGAAGATGCGGCGATCAAGACCGGAAAAAACATCACCAAGATCAACACACTGGAGAAAATAATCAAAACCACGCCCAATATCAAACCCCCTCCGGCGGTGGACCTGGGAACCCCTGCTTCTGACCATTCTTTCGGAGCCGGCGGCCCTGCACCGCTCGATGAAAACGTTTTCAATCTATAAAGGAGATAATCATGAGATGCTTATATCAATGGCCTGTTTTTGTTCTCCTTGTCGTCCTGATTTTTTGCGCCGGATGTGTGAGTGTCACACAGAACATAAAGAGCAGCCTGACAAGTGACGGCACCGAGCTCGTGACGCCGGAGCGGACCCCGCTGGAACTTCCCGGTCATGCTGAACTTGCCATTGCCGGCCTGTTGCAGAAAATACGTCATGAGCACCCCACGGCGGCCGAATTCGACGGCAGGGGGAGCCATGACGTCCAGGAATCTTTTTCTTATGCCGGTTTTGACGTCGACAATGTGGACATCGCAAAAAACATACTGGTAAAGGAAACTTCTGAAGCAGCGCTCATAAATCTTGGCGGATTTCTCCATTTTGAAGATGAAACCGCCCGGAGAACGACCGTCGGCTTTGAGATGCATTACAAGGTTTTCAAAAAAGCCGACAGGCCCCCGGTTATCGTGCACAGCTATACGTCCAATGTGACTCCGGCCTATCCGTTGGTCGGTGCATACTTTGTTCCTGCTGAAAGCTTTTCCGGAAATGACATTCCCGGCTCTTTTACAGACTATCTGCGGTTTGCCCGAAAACATGCCATCGACATGGGGACGGGCAGGAAACAGGCAGTGACAGGCCCAGAAAAACAAAGCCTGATTTTCCTTATCTTCTGCTTTGACCGGCTGCCCCAGGAGGCGGTTCTCGGCGTCACCGTCGACAATAACAAGGTCAACCCGGTTGAGATGGATTTTGACGGCTGGCGGATACTTGCAGTCGGAGGCAAAGGTCGGTTGTTCTCCCAATCAGATGCGTTTTTCATAGATGTCCATTATCAGAAAAAACGGCTGGCCATGTTTAACCGGCAGCATATCGCCCGGTTCTCAAGCCTGAAGCAGAATCCGGAAAACAGCTGGACCCAGGCGTTGCAAAAATCGCATCGCATGCAGGCACAGACAGCCAAAGGATCCATAGAAAAAGGGGTGCGCCATCTCAATGTGGCAAACCATGATGATGCGGTGATTGTCCAGGCCCGGTTGCAGGAACTGGGATATTACAAAATGAAAGTGGACGGACTTTTCGGCAAAGGCTCGAAAGCGGCACTGAAAGCGTGGTCCCGCGACCGGCTGAACCGTGAATCAGACGTGCTCACGCTGGAGGCTCAAAAAGCTCTTTTCAAAGGGACCGGACTGTAAAAAGCAGATAACCACGGGGTTTTTCGAGGATTTTGATCCGGTCAATCCGGAGGCAGCCATGCAGGTGATGGCGTGTTTGTCCGACCCCGGGGGGATGCAGGAACCGGTTTAATCCGGGCATTGAAAGAAAAACCATTGTAATAATAGCGTTTTAGCTTTAATATATGGGCGTCTTCAAAAAAAGGGGAGGCCTTAACATGTTTGTATATGTCAAAAAGTCCGGTAAATACAAGTATCTACAGATTTTTGACACCCACAAAGACAGGGGAACGGTCAAACCCCCTGTAGTAGCTGCTTTCGGATCTGTCTTGATTTCTCAGATGAATGTCCTGAATGGCCAAGGTTTGATCTATGTATAAAAAATACGATTCAATCCAGGATGGACCATTGACCGCCTCATATACTGCCGAGAAACGAAAAATTCCCCGCACCGGATGCCTGCTCACTGATATTTCCAGCAAAAACAAAAATATTGCGATTGTTTCCATAGAAAACATATCTCCTGAAGGGTGCCTGTTGAACTTCAAGGGAGAGCTGTGTTCAAGCGACAGGATCGATCTTGAATTCTGGCTGCCCGACAGCTCAAGATCAATCGAAGCCACTGGTATGATATCTTATGTAATCAAAAATTGTTTTAACGGCATAAACAGTGCCGGCGTTTTATTTACAGATATTAATGACATTGACCAGAAAAAAATATTTAATTTTATTGTCAGCACCGCATCAAGCTCTGCATTGAAAAACATGCAGCAAACCATTTCAAAAGAAAATATCAGGGATAAATATAAAATTGCTGCGCCGGGCAAAATAAAGACGCTGTTAAACCAGGTGAAGAAAGAAAAGATCCCCTTAACTGTTTTGTTTGAACACAGTCAGAAATTGTTTGAATTGAATATAAGCAGTGTAAACCCTCAGAATCAGGTGTTTACAATCGCAAATCAGATGGACACAGGTCATCTGGTGCTGAGTAAAAACCATACCTCGTATGTTTCTTTTTATTTCCAGGGCGGCAGTTATTATTTTAAAACAGCATGTGTCGGGCATGACGATGCCGGCCTGACTTTTGGGTTTCCGCCGGTTCTGTATCAGTTGGAAAAAAGAGCCTATACCAGGCAGATATCTATCGACAATGTGAATATCTCCATTAACATAGATGATATGTCATGCAGCCCATTTCATGGAAAAGTGATTGATATCAGCAACCGTGGATTTCTGTGCGAATTTTCACATGACAAACTGATTGAAAATTCGATCAAGACAGGACAGGCGATAAACTACAGGTTAAACAACCATTCCGGGCTGGATTCATTTGGAGAGATCCGCCATATAAAAAAGAAAAAATTGAATGGGAACAATGTGCTTCAAATCGGGGTTGAAGCGGGGATAAAACGGTCTGATTACAAATTCAAAAAAGTGTCTGATTCAGCGTGGAAGAAAAAAAAGATTCAGAGAGATCTTCCCTCAAACCTGAAGCAAAGGATTACTTCCAAGGTTGTTGCCTATAACAACAGCAAAGGCAAAAAGATCGCAGCGCTTCTTAACTGCACCGGTAAGGATGTTATGGCACCGGTGGTCATTCTTCCGCCGGCTTTTGGTAAAAAAAAGGAAACATTGTCCCCCCTTGTATC
>JAWOEJ010000387.1:0-4011 GCA_046482845.1 Desulfobacteraceae bacterium
TGTCAATATTTTCTTCCTTCATCACTTTGATCACCAGGGGATTCACAGCATCATGCGGTTTTAACCCCGCACTTGTTACCTTGAATTTGTTTTTACCCAAATGTTTGAGGTACGCTTCAGCTATCTGACTTCTGCCGCTGTTATGGCCGCAAATAAAAAGTACTTTTTCCATTGTTTCCCCTTTCAGGTAATGTATTCAAACTGTTGATCGGTCCGGTACCGGGTGTTGCCCTTTGGTCGCATGGTTTCGACAGATTAAAAATATTCTAACATAATCAGGTTAGCTGATTGTTTGCATTGGGTTAAGATTCAATTAGACGTTCATTTGTCAACTTTCTGGTTATGCCGGCGTTGCATTTTGTTACGATGTATCAATCAGCAACGTTTGGGATATATCGGGATTTTGCATGAAATTGGTTTTATAGAAGGTTGTTTTTTTTAAACTTTTTATCTGTTTTAGTCACTGCTGTTAAACGCTCCCCTTTTTACTGCTTTCCACCCATGACGGATCAGTGTTGCGCCCTGCAATGATCTGATTCCATAAAGGGCTTATTTTTTTCATTAGGTGATAAATCTCAATTTTTTCCAGTATAACATATTGATATAATTGATTTTTTATCTGACGGCACAGGATATGCTTTACTATAGTTAAAACGTCAATGGTCTTAGGATCAATTTATCATTATTTATCATATTTTGGAGGGCATCATGGGATTAACAACTTTTTTTGCCATTGGAGTGGGGGTTATCTCTTTTTTGATCTGTGTTGACAGATTTTTTTCAGCTGTGAGTCCGTCAGAGCGCAGCTATGTTTCCCAGGGAAAGCGGATGGACTGGTACTGCTTTTTTTCTCCGGAAACGCTTACCGGAGAAAAACGGCGGAAACAAGATCAAAAGAGAAGATGCGATCGGAAAGCATACCGGCAGCCTGTGGAAGACCAGAGACCGATGCTCAGGGCTTAATCATGGGGACGGGGCAGAAGACAATGGGTTCTGCCCTGTCAGATTCTACTCCAGGTGGAAGCGTTTTATTTTCCGCCACAGGGATACCCGGTCGATTCCCATGAGTTTGGCTGCCTGGGTTTTGTTCCATCCGGTTTTATTCAGTATCCATTGAATATAATTTTTTTCCTGATCCTCCAGGGTGGGGATTGTGTCTGTGTAGTCTGCCCGGTAGGTTTCCACGGACATATTGGTAATATAGTCTGGAAGGGCTTCGGGAAAAATCGTTTCTCCATTGGTCATGACCACAGCGCCCTCAATGACATTTTCAAGTTCTCTGACATTTCCCGGCCAGCCATACCGGCAGATAAGGTCCATGGCATGGGGATCAATTTCCTTGATATCCTTGCCCATGGTTTGATTTTTTTTCCCGAGAAAATGGTAGGCCAGAAGGGGGATATCACCGCTGCGGCTGGACAGAGGGGGAAGCTGGATGGACACCACATTGAGTCGGTAAAACAGATCCTGACGGAAATGTCCTTTTTCCACCTCATGGTTAAGGTCTCTGTGGGTGGCGGCAATGAATCTCAAGTCCACTGGAATGGTCCGGGTGCCGCCCACCCTTAAAAACTCTTTTTCCTGGATCACCCTGAGCACTTTTACCTGCATGGCCTGGGGCATGTCTCCTATTTCATCAAAAAAAACAGTCCCTTTATCTGCTGTTTCAAACAACCCTTTTTTTGTTTTTCCGGCGCCTGTAAACGCTTCTTTTTCGTGGCCGAAGAATTCATTGGCCATGAGTTCTTCAGAAAATGATCCGCAGTTAAAGGCCACCATCTGATATTTTGAACGTCCGCTTAAATGATGGATGGCCTGAGCCACCAGTTCCTTGCCTGTTCCGCTTTCGCCCAGTATCATAACGCTGGCATCGGTAGGGGCGATCTGCTGAATGGTTTTTTTTACCGTAATCATTGGCTCGCTGTTTCCAATGATGGCGGACAGGGTTCGGCTTTTTCCGACTGAATCCTTTAATGCAATGTTTTCAAGCTGCAGATTTCTTTTTAGCAGGGCTTCCTGAACGATCCGTCTGACCTCATCAATTTTGTAAGGCTTGGCCAGGTAATGATAGGCCCCTTTTTTCAGCGCCTTAACGGCTGAATTGACTGTGGCATATCCTGTGATCAGAATGACTTCAGTATGGGGCTGGCAGGCCCGGCTTTTTTCAAGGACCTGGATGCCGTCTACCTTGCTCATTTTGTAATCTGTGATTACCAGATCAAAGGTTCTGTTTTCCAGAACACGCAATGCTTTGGCGCCGCTGTCCACAGATATGACCTGGTATCCTTCCCGTTTCAGGATATGTTCAAGGTTTTTACGGGCGACTTTTTCATCCTCAACAAGCAAGATCAATTCTTCCATAATGATTCCTGTTTCTATATTTGTTCTGGAAGCTCTATAATAAAGGTCGTTCCCTTTCCTTCCCGGGATTCAACTTCAATGGTGCCTCCGTGCTGTTCGATAATGCCGTGGACAATGGACAGCCCTAGTCCTGTGCCTTCTCCCACTTCCCTGGTGGAAAAAAACGGATCAAATATTTTGTGAAGGGTGTCTTCGGACATGCCGATGCCGGTATCGCTGACCTTGAATGTAAACGTTGAGGTGTCCCTGTCTTTTAAAGCAGAGATGAGAAGTTCTCCCCCCTTGGGACCCATGGCATGAATACCGTTGATAATAAGATTGAGAAGTACCTGTTGAATCCGCCTGACATCCATTCTGCCCGTAAGATTTTTCGGGATATCCGTTTTGATTGAAATATTTGACGGAATTTCTCCTGAGATGAGGTGCATGGTGCTTTGAACCAGTTTTTTAAAATCGATTTGTTCAATGAAAAATTCAGTTTGTCTTGAAAACTCCAGAAGTGCTCTGATGATATCACGGGCCCGGTCAATCTGGTCCTCCGCCTGGATCAGAAGTTCTTTTTTATATTCTGTTTCAGGTTCTTCTATCTCCTCCATTAAAATCTGAATAGAGGTTGAAATATTGTTGATCGGGTTGTTCAGCTCATGGGCCACCCCTGATGTCAATGTGCCTAAAGAGGACATCTTTTCCGCCTGAACCAGCTGCTGTTTTCTTTTTTCAAGCTCATCTATCATGTTATTCAGGCTTGAAGCCAGAGATTCAAATTCATCTCCGGTCCTTATATCCGGTATTTTGGTAAAGTCACCCCGGGCAATTTTCCGTATTCCGTCTTCAATGGATTTCAGGGGATGATTCACATGGACCACAAGAAAAAAAGCAGTTAATACGGTGAGCACAAAAAGGGAAAACATGGAGATTAAAAGATAGGTTCTGGATTCGTTTAACAGGTTAAACACCTTGCTTCTTTCATTCTTTTCAACCCATTCCAGCTCAGTTGTGATTTTCCTGCCGAGACGGGTTACCTTTTCCTGCAGAGATCTGATTTTGGCATGGGTTTGTTTGTCTTTTACATGATTGAAATCTCCGGTGTAAATTTGTTTCAGATCCTGCATGATATTTTTATAGGCAGTGATATCGTGGGATCTTTTTTTAATAGATGTTTCATCCCCGAGAAGACCGGCAAATGCATTTTCTATATTTTTCTGCATTTTTTCCGTTTTTTCAATATAGGAAATGGACTCCTGGAGATCTTTGATATTGTATTTGAGAAAAAAATTCTTTTCATATCTTCTGGCTTCAAGAATGGTATTCAGCAGATCGTTTTTCTTTTCAATGATTCTCAGTTTCTGGTTCATGGTGGTGTTGCTGTAAAAGCTGAAAACCCATATGGCACCGTTTATTGAAAAAAATATAAAAAAATGAAGAAAAATTTTCTGCCTTAGATTGAAATTCATTTTGATCGGCTCAGCCCCTTCCTGCTGTTAAATAAATAGTTTCTTTTCTTGCGATATCTTTGTTTTCAACAATATTGTTTTGACCTGTAACTCGGTTATCAAGTTTTATGAATACCGCCGCCCCCAGCAGTTGCCTGTCAGGAACGAGAACGACGGAGGACTTTTTCCCTGCCAGGCAAAAGGAGAAAACCAAATG
>JAWOEJ010000393.1:0-3749 GCA_046482845.1 Desulfobacteraceae bacterium
AAAGATCGCTTCGAAAACTACCATCATTTACAGCGTCCTGAAGATCCCTGTTGGTTGCGGCAATTATCCGTATATCCACAGGAACGGGTTGTGTGGACCCCACCCGGACAATTTCCTGGTCCTGAATAGCCCGAAGCAGTCTTGTTTGCATAGGGAGAGGAAGTTCACCAATTTCATCCAGGAACAGGGTCCCACCAGAAGCCTGTTCAAAAAAGCCTATTTTCCCTTTGGAACTGGCCCCGGAAAAAGCACCCGGCGTATAGCCGAACAATTCAGATTCTATTAAATTCTCTGCAATAGCGGAGCAGTCAATTTTTAAAAATTGTTTGTTCTTCCTCAAAGAATCGCGGTGAATCTTCTGAGCCACCACATCCTTTCCCACCCCCGTCTCTCCGAGTATCAGGACAGCGGCATCAGAAGGGGCAATCGTTTTTATTTTTTCCAAAAGACTTAGAGAATGAAGGCTCACGGCAACCATCCCGTCTTTTAAAAAGATGTCTTCGGGATCAATGGCAGCGATTTGTCTCTGATAGGAAGCAATCAGCTCCTTCTGGGTGGATATCT
The DNA here is from genome assembly GCA_046482845.1 of Desulfobacteraceae bacterium. Taxonomy (GTDB): domain Bacteria; phylum Desulfobacterota; class Desulfobacteria; order Desulfobacterales; family Desulfobacteraceae; genus DATFJZ01. The sequence goes on from JAWOEJ010000393.1 coordinate 565, forward strand.
CCTTTTTCAAATTATTGAAAGTGGTCACATCCCGCACAAATGTCACGACCAGCTCCACCTGGTTGTTTTTATCAAAAATGGGATTGCCGTCGATTACCACATTTCTTCCATTCACTTCCTGGACATGCATGACCGGTTTGGCTGTTGCTACCACATCAGGATTTACAATATGATTAAAAATCCCTTCCTTTATCAGGTCACGAACATTTTTCCCAAGAACATCTATGGCTGAAATCCCTGTAAGATCTTCCCATTTGCTGTTTACAAAAATCGTATCACCCTGTCGTGAAGAAATATAAACAGCATCTGGCATCAGGTTCAGAATACGCTTGAAATGTTGGTCTATGGTCAGACAACATCCTTTTGAATTCATAATTCCTTTTCCTTTTGGCAAGTTCGACAAGGCTTATAACATTCATCTTAGTTCAATTCATACACCATTTCAAACGGCTTGTACTCACATATCATCATATCATTACCGTACAATCTAAATAGAAGCAAAAATCTGACCACAGCCAAATAATATATCTCTTTTCCAGTGGTTGGAAGCAAACAATTTTGAAAAAAATGTTTTAATATTCATTAAAATCGGGGAGTAAGAAATTTTATTTTTTGGTACACCAGCATTAAAAACTCCGGAGAATGTGACAATCTCCAAAATGAATTATAGCCTGACCAAAAAAATCAAACTGAGCATGAGAGAAACTAATGTTTCAATAAATATTTATCAAAATTTAAATGTTCACAAGTATCGTGCCAGAAGCTGAAAGTGGAAATTATTTACTGTTACTGTGCGGGCTTTAGCCGTTTTTAAGCCCGTGGCTTAAAGCCACCGTCTTTCAGACGTATTGGCTTCAGTCGGCGGTTAAGCCCGCCGAGCTTTAAACCCACCGGTTTGTAGCCGGTGGTCGTTTAGTCTAACATGGAAAGCCTTACTCTCTGGACCAGGATATTTACGTCAATCGTATATTTATTGAATACCATGGGAAATATGGATATAGAAGATGGGTTGAAACAAGGGAAGAAAAGGTCAGATATAACAAATGAAGGATTAGTACCGAGCTGAAAGAAGTGAAAGCTCAGTACTAATCATATGGTTCAAAATTCTGGCCAAATACGACTTTTTTTATATGACGCAGGATCCATGATTTGATTGTGCAGTATTAAATACTTAGGGAAAACTAACACTCAAGTGTTTTGCAACTATCCTTGATTCCTCAAAAACTTAACCTTAGTTCCGGTATCATAAAATCTGTCAAAGCTCAATTATAATTTTGCAAAACTCAAACATATTGCAACCATCATTCCTAAACAAAACGACCATATCAGGTTTTGAATAATATTGGTATCCTTCAGGAAATTCAAGCCTGAATCCTTTTGTTTTGGATAATTTGGTTAAGTGAGGTCAACCAGAAAAAGGTTTAAATAATCGGGGACGGCAGGGCCTTTTCACACCTCTCAGTCTCATGATATCAACCGGTAAATAATCAACCCCTCTTTTTTCCCCTTTACCGTCACCGGTGGCAGCTGTTCAGTGCAGTAACTTCCGGTAAACAGGTTATAGGTGGTCTGACTGATGATGATATCCACCCCGTAGTCTTTTGTCAGTCCTTCCAGGCGGGATGCCGTGTTTACCGTATCTCCCACCAAAGCATAGGACATTTTTTCAGGGCTGCCGATATTGCCGGCCAGTACCGCACCTGAATGGATGCCGATACCATGGACCAGGGGTGAATATCCCTGTTCCATGAGTGTCCGGTTCAGGGCTTCCAGACCGGAGCGCATGGAAAGGGCTGCCTGTACGGCTTTTTCCGGATGGTCATCCATGGCCAGCGGGACCCCGAACACCGCCTCGATTTCATCGCCAACGTACTGGAGTACCAGGCCCTGGTGATTCTTTATGTCCTTGGTCATCCGGGTAAAAAATGCTGGTTCAGGACCTGGACAACCTGGCGGGGGTGGGTGCTTTCCACCATGCCGGTAAAATTTCTCAAGTCGCAAAACAGCAAGGTGGCCAGTTTCATCTCTCCTTCCAGAGATACATCACCGGAAAGGACGACATCCCGAATTTCATTGCCCATATAACGGCCGAACGCCTCCTGGGTGCGGCGGCCTTCCCGCAGGCTGTCAATCATCCGGTTCACGCCCTCAGCCACCTCGCCCAGCTCGTCATTGGAGAGGATGGGAACCCGAGTATCCAGATTGTTGTTTTCCACTGATTGAATGGCTGTACGGTTCAGTTTCCCATCAAGAAAAAAAAGGGGTAGTGATTCCCGCCAAACGCTCTCCAGGACAAAAAACTGGACAATACAGGTCACCCCGCAGCCCAGTATGGTGATACCGAAGAACCGGCGCAGGCACAGAACCAGATTCTCCATGGGGACATCAAACAGATATGAAACAATGACCGGGTCCAGAAATCCAAAGATAAACCCGGCCAGAATCCATACCCCGAAAGTACTGGCTGTCAATGTCAATGGCAGCTGCAGGGCTTCTCTATAGTGGTAAAGCCGGTCATCCGGTGCCAGGGTGGTAATATCCTGCCGGCCCTCTGCCACGTGGAACAGCACCAGGACGGGTCCCTTCTTTAAAGTGATTAAAAACAAGAGCAGGAGAAGGGTGCCACCAATAAAAGACAGCACAGTGTATTCCCAGGGAATCTGATTATCCACGGTCACCCGGGGAAGAATAAAATTAAAATAGACAAAGGTGGACACGGCCCCCGCCATGTTGATGAGCAGCATCAGCACCCCCGGGTTTTTCAGGCGGTGACGGTTCAATTTACACCATATCCTTTATTTTATTGTTTTGAAAATTCCGTGACTTTTTCAGATTCAGCAACGTTGGATTGGCAAATGGCACCCAATTGCCGTATGTACAATACAACTGTTGCCGTAGTGCTCTCCATCAATTCAGGGTTTCTTATCATTTTATCCGTCATGCTGCAATTTGAATCTGAATGAACAAGTCGGAAAATCCACTGTGCGCTGATATACAATATGGCGGACCAGGATCCCAAAATCATCCCTGTTTTCAAGATGCTGGCCATCATGCTCGAAGAAGACGGGGCATATGACCAGGCAGTGGCGGTATGCAGAACCGCTCTGGCCAACGGCCTGGAAGACGGCACAAAAACCGGATTTGAAGGACGGATCAAAAGACTCCTGAAAAAAAAGGAATCCCCT
>JAWOEJ010000400.1:0-10226 GCA_046482845.1 Desulfobacteraceae bacterium
AAGTATGTCTCAGGATTCTCCCGGGCCAGTTTGTAAACCGCTTCAATAGCGCCATCAGATCCCAGATGGCCGGGCGTTAAAATAATATCCGCCCCCCTGGCCTTTAAGATTTTTTTTCTCTCTTCACTGGCAGATTCAGACATGGTCAGAACCAGGGAATATCCTTTTACAGAACAGATCATGGCAATACCGGTATCGGCCTTGCCATGATCTGTTCTGTAAAAGGATATTCCCTGGTTCTGACCATGTCTGAATCAGCCAGCGAAGAGAGGAAAAAAATTTTAAAGGCCAGGGGGGCGGATATTATTTTAACGCCCGGCCATCTGGGCTCTGATGGTGCCATTGAAGCGGTTTACAAACTGGCCCGGGAGAATCCTGAGACATACTTTATGACGGATCAGTATAACAACGAGGCAAACTGGAAGGCCCATTATCATACTACCGCTGAGGAAATCTGGGAACAGACGGGCGGACAGGTGGATGCGGTTGTGGCCAGTATCGGCACCAGCGGCACTGTTATGGGGCTTTCAAGAAAACTCAAACAATTGAATCCTGATATCCGGATTATCGGTGCAGAGCCCTATCTGGGACACGGCATACAGGGACTCAAAAACATGAAGGAATCCTATGTCCCTGATATTTTCAACAAGCAGCTGCTGGATGAAAAGATCAATATAGAGGATGACAGGGCCTTTGACATCACAAGGCAGCTGGCCAGACAGGAAGGACTTTTTGTGGGCATGAGCAGCGGTGCTGCCATGGCAGTGGCCCTGCAGGAGGCAAAAAGTATGACCGCTGGTACCCTGGTTGTGATTTTTCCCGACGGTGGGGAGCGCTATCTTTCCACCCCCCTCTTTGTGGTCAGGGACAATATTCATTTGCGGCTCTACAATACCCTGACCCGGAAAAAAGCAATTTTTGAGCCTGCCAACCAGGGCCGGGTCTCTGTTTACACCTGCGGTCCAACCGTTCACAAGCGAATGGACCCGGCCAAGATGAGACGAATGGTGTTTGCTGATATGTTGTGCCGGTATCTTGAATTTTCAAATTTAAAGGTCAATCATATTGTTAATATTACGGATCTGGATGACAGAACCATACAGGGGTCAGAGCAGCACAATGAATCCATAAAGGCGTTTACCGGAAAGTATATTCAGGCCTTTAAAGCGGATCTATCCCGTTTGAACATCAGGAAAGCCCAGGAATATCCGCTGGTTTCCGACCATGTGGATGATATGGTGGCTTTGGCGGACAGGCTGTTTCAGAAAGGCACTGCCTATGAAAAACTCCGTTCTCTTTATTTTGATATTTCCTCCTTAAATGAATACGGCATGCTTTCCAATGTTGATATCAACAAGGTAAGGGTGGGCGCTACCGTAGACCTTGATGATTATGAAAAAGACAATCCAAGGGATTTTACCCTTTTGAAACGGGTTCGCCTGGCTGAATTGAAGCGGGGGGTATGCGTAAAGACAAAATGGGGGAATGTCCGTCCGTCACTGCATCTTCAATGTGCTGCCATTTCCATGAAATATCTGGGAAAAAATTTTGATATCCATACCGGCGGCAAAGAACTGGTGTTTCCCCACCATGAAAATGAGAATGCCATTTCCATGGCAGCAACCGGTCTGCCCCTGGCACGGCTGTGGATGCATTGTGAGACTGTAAATTTCAACGGCCTGCCCGGGTTTGAAACCATGGAAACCATCTGCCTGGATGACCTTGAAAAAATGGGGTGGGATGCCAGGGTGGTGAGGTTCTGGCTGTTATCCACCCATTATAGTAAACCCCTCCATCTCTCAGAACAGGCGTTAAACGAGGCCAGCCTGTCTTTAAAACGATTTGACCGCTGTTTGAATGCACTGCTGCAGATCAGACAGAGAAAGGAAAAATACAGGGAGCTGGATCAGCTTCTTTATGATATAAAACAGGGCTTTGTAACGGCCATGGACGATGATTTTAAAATTACAGATGTGGTGGCCCTGCTGTTTAAATCTGTAAAAAAACTCAACAGGCTCATGGATGCAGGCAGAATTGATGCAGACGGCGCTGCCAGGATTTTAACGCTCTTTAAACGTATTGACTGTGTCCTTAAAATATTCCGGTTTGATCTCCCAAAAGCGGCTGCAGATGATCAGGTAGCCGACCTTGTGGCAAAAAGAGAAAAGGCAAGAAAAAACAGGGACTGGGAGCTTGCAGATAAAATTCGAGCCGAGCTTGAAGCCATGGGCATTAAAAGTCATGATGAAAAGGTGTAACTATGATTCCGCTTTTATTTCCATTTACCCATTTAAGAAAAAAAGAGATTGATCTGCTTTTGTCAATTTTCAGGCGTATAGCAGTGTTGCGTGTCCAATCCTGTAAACCTGAAGATAACAGTGAGCAGCATTTGAACAACAACGCCTCTATAGAAGCTGTGTTTGCAGAAGAAAAAGAGCTCGGGCAGGTTTTAGACCGTATTGCACGCTACAGGGAATGGGCGGCCATTCATTCCGGAACCCGAGGGGGATTAAGGGCGGTTTTAAGGGACACCCCCTATTTTACCTCTGATACCAGTGTGGGACGAATCCGGTCCCAGATTGCTTCGGGCTCAGGAGAAGCAGACAGGCGCATTGAAACTATGGAAAAACCAGCAGTTTCACCAGCAGTTTCAAAGGGGGAGGAGAAAAAGGAATCCCCCCTTGTTTTTCTGCGGCTGGCCCAGGAGCAGGATGCAGAAAATGAACGTGTTGACACTGAATTTACTGCTGTCATCCAAAATGAACAAAGCCTTTTTGAAAGGGTTAAAGGGGAAGACTCTTCCAGGATGCAGGGTCAGACCAGAGATGAGGCCTATGATACCGGCCTTTTTATGACAGAACAGCGGATCAAAGCCTGGGCATGGTACCTTAATTTAAAAAAAGAAATGCTTGCAGAAAAAAGACCGCTCTTGCTTACCACTACAAGTCAAAGCGTTATTGATACCCTTGAGCAGATGTCAGAAAAAAAAATAATCTCTCTTGACAGAAAGGAAATAATAGCGCATGAGAAAAAAGGAAAATATGCAGATTTTTTAAAAGCCCTTGAGAATAGTCTGCTTCCCGGTACAGAAAAACAAAAAGGAATAAATATAAAATTGTTTCTTTTTTCAGAAAGTGATATAAAAAAAATTTTTTGTTTGACAGAAGAGAATCCTGGATATAATAAACTGTTTCAGGTAGCAGGAGAAGGGATTTTTCCTGTCATCCTTGTAAGCCAATTATAGGGAGACAAAAAGATAGAAATGGGTTTAAAACCTGTTGTGAATCCTTATCTGTTTTGGATTTATAACAATGTAATGATTAATTTTTATGTTAATTTTTAAAGGAGAATGTAAACAAAATGGCTTTTACTCCAATTGTAGATGAAGACAAATGTGTTGGTTGCGAAGAATGTGTAGATGTCTGTCCTGTTGAAGTTTTTGAAATGGTTGACGGAAAATCCTCACCAGTTAATGCGGAAGAGTGTATGGGCTGCGAAAGCTGTGTAGAGGTATGCGAAGAAGGCGCAATCACAGTAGAGGAAGATTAGGGAATTTTCTAGTAAAGTTCTTTTATTTTTTTGTTTATGTAACAGCTTCTGTTCTGAAAAGGACAGAAGCTGTTTTAATATATCCCTCAGCAGAGTCTGTATCACTCAGAGTCTGTATCACTCAGGGAAGATAATGACAATAACGCAGGCCTGACCCCATTTTCGTTTGTTCATCGAGTATCAGGGGTCTGCATGATTTGAAAGCGCTCGGCAAAGGCGTTTTTCTGGAAAATCCATGGCCCTTTGTGTGTTGTTCTGACAAGGGATTGGTTAATCTGGTTTAAAAAAGTGCTTCTATTGATCTCTTCTGCCCCCATGGAGAGCATATGGCGGGTGGTTACCTGGCAGTCGATCAGATCAAAGTCAAGATATTTCAGGTGGACGCACAACGCAGCCAGTGCTGTTTTTGAGGCGTCACTCTGCCGTGTGAACATGGATTCACCAAAAAAACAGCCCCCCAGGGAAAGTCCGTACAGACCGCCGGCTAGTTTTCCACCCCGCCAGGTTTCCACTGAATGGGCATACCCTTTTTTGTGCAGGTGACTATAGGCCTGAATCATTTCCCTTCCAAGCCATGTATCTTCATTGTTTTCAGTTCTTGAAACCGCACATTCATGGATTACCTTTTCAAAGGCGGTATCCATGGTGACCTTGAAATAATTTTTTTTTATTTTTTTTTTAAGGCTTCGGGAGATCCGTATTTTTTCAGGATATAAAACCAGACGGGGATCCGGAGACCACCATAAAATCGGCTCATCCCTTGAAAACCAGGGGAAAATACCGTTTTTATACGCCAGAAGAATCCTGTCTTCACTGAGATCTCCCCCCATGCATAAGAGCCCGTCTATTCTTGCAAGCCGTGCAGGGGGGAATTCGTTTCTCCGGGATAAGTGGAACAGGGGCATTTAGTTTTTGATATTAAATGTAATTTTATTGTTTTTCAGTCCAAGGGACACTTCACCACCGTTTTCAAGGCCCCCAAAGAGTATTTCATCGGTCAGCTTATCCTTGATCCGGGTCTGTATCAGTCGGTCAAGGGGTCTTGCACCGAATTTGGGATCATATCCGTTTTCCGCAAGAAAGGATCTCACCCGTTGTGAATATTTCAGATAGATATCTTTTTCCTTAAGCATTGTCCTGAGCTCTTTCATGTTTTTATCCACAATCATTTCCATGATGTCATGGGACAGGGCGTTGAACTGGACAATGGCATCCAGCCGGTTTCTGAATTCAGGACTGAAGGTTTTTTCTACAGCTTTGGTCCCTCTGGAAGAAATGTCATCGAGCTGGTCCCCGAACCCTATTTTATTGGATGTCATCTCCCTTGCTCCGGCATTGGACGTCATGATGATGATCACATTTCTGAAATCGGCAGACCGGCCGTTGTTGTCCGTTAATGTGGCATAATCCATGACCTGGAGCAGAATATTGAACAGGTCCTGATGGGCTTTTTCAATTTCATCAAGAAGGAGAACGCAATGGGGATTTTTTCTGATGCCGTCGGTGAGGATGCCGCCCTGATCAAACCCGATATATCCGGGAGGGGCACCTATCAGTCTTGAAACAGCGTGTTTCTCCATGTATTCACTCATGTCAAACCGCATGAATTCAACGCCCATATTGCTGGCCAGCTGCTTGGCCACTTCGGTTTTGCCCACACCTGTGGGACCAGCAAACAAAAAGGAGCCAATGGGTCGTTCCGGTGCTGACAGGCCCGCTCTGGAGCGTTTAATGGATGTGGCAAGGGAGGTAATGGCATTGTTCTGACCAAATATGACCTGCTGAAGTTTTTTATCTATGTTTTCAAGCACTGCCTTGTCCGATGCCGTAACATTGGCCGCAGGAATTTTGGCCATTTTGGCAATTGTTTTTTCTATATCCGTGGCCAGTATATTTTTACGGTCAGCCCTTCCTGAAAGCCGGATCAGTGATCCAGTCTCGTCCATGACATCAATGGCCTTATCCGGAAGAAACCGGTCATTGATGTGTTTGGCGGCCAGTCTTGCGCATGCCTCAAGGGCTTCGTCCGTGTAGGTCAGACCATGGTGGGTTTCGTAGCACGGTTTCAGGCCTTTGAGAATTTCTATGGTTTCTTCCACTGAGGGCTCTGTAACCTCAATTTTTTCAAACCGACGGGAAAAGGCCCGGTCTTTTTCAAAATAATTTTTATATTCTTCATAGGTGGTGGATCCAATGCAGCGCAGCAGGCCGTTGGAAAGGGCGGGTTTCAGGATGTTTGATGCGTCCATGGACCCGCTGCTGGTTGCACCGGCGCCCACGACGGTATGGATCTCATCAATAACCAGCAGGGCATTTTCTTTTTCTTCAAGGGCTGTGATCACATCCTTGAGACGCTGCTCAAAATCCCCCCTGTATTTGGTTCCTGCCAGCAGCGCCCCCATATCCAGAGAGTACATTTGAGAGGATTTTAAAAAATCCGGTATTTCATTTTCATAGGCCTTCAGCGCAACCCCCTCGGCAATGGCTGTCTTGCCCACCCCGGGATCGCCTACAAATACGGGGTTGTTTTTACGTCTTCGGCACAGGACCTGCATGGCCCGTTCCATTTCATTTTCTCTGCCGATTAAGGGATCGATTCGGCCGTTTTCCGCTTTTTTCAACAAATCCGTGGTAAACAGGGCCAGAGGATCATTCTTTTCCTTTTTTTTGTGAATCGGCCTTCCTGTTCTGGGGTGAGGTCCTTTCCCAGGCTGTTTTATTTCTGCAGGGTCTGGGTTTTTATTACCATGGGATATGTAATTCAGGACATTGATGCGTGTGATGCCTTCAGATTCAAGGAAATATGCTGCATGGGAGTCTTTTTCCTGGAAAATAGATGCAAGGATATCTCCCAGATTGACTTCACTTTTTTCAGCTGAACGGGCATGGTTTATGGCTCTCTGTATCATTCTCTGGAAGCCTATGGTCTGCTGGAGAACGTATTCTTCTCCTTCTTCAATGGTACTCATTTTCTCATTAAAGAAAGCATCCAGATTGTTTTTTATTACCTCAGGGTTGCCTCCGCATTTTTCAATGGTTTCAGCGCCTGCGCCATGGTTGAGAATTGCATAGAGAACATGTTCAACACAAACATACTCATGCCTTCTTTTTTTTGCCTCCCGAACGGCAACGCCGAGAGTTGTGCTCAGTTCTTTGCTTATCATGGCTACTCCTTCTCCATTGTACATTTTAAAGGGAATCCGTGTTCCCTTGCAAGGTTATGTACGGTCTCTACTTTAGTTTCAGCTATTTCATAAATAAATACACCGCAAATACCTTTTCCCTGTCTATGTACATTAAGCATGATTTGGGATGCTTTTTCAAGTGATTTTCCAAAAACTTCAATAAGAATTTTTACAACAAACTCCATGGTTGTATAATCATCATTGTGAAGAATCACCTTGTACATGGAAGGTTCTCTTTCATCAGCTCTGGAATCTGATATTGATTTTTCTTCTATGTCAGGTAAAAAAGGATTCATGGGTTTCTATGCTCCGCAACATTTTTTGTATTTTTTCCCGCTGCCGCAGTAGCATGGATCATTTCTGCCAATTTTTGGATTGGCTCTGGTTATTGGTTTTTTAACGGCTGATTCATCTGAATGGGACATGACCAGGTTGTTGTTGTCTGTCTTTTTTATGCTGTTCACCTCTTCGGGCATGGAAATCTTAATTCTAAAGAGGATGTGCAGGGTCTCTTCCTTAATGCGGTCTATAAGGCCCTGGAACATTTCAAATCCCTCTTTTTTATAGATTATCAGAGGGTTCTGCTGGGCATATCCCCTTAACCCGATGCCTTCCTTTAAATGATCCATGTTGAGCAGGTGATCTTTCCACAGGGTGTCAACGGTCTGAAGCATGACGTAACGTTCCAGCTGTCGGGTTTCTTCTTCTCCTATAATGGAAAATTTTTCCCGGTAAAAGGCAGATGCCCGGTCATAGACGAGTTTAGCCAGTTTTTCCAGGGTAAATTCACTTTCCGGTACTGAATTGAAATCCAGGGTGAAATTGAATTGTTTTTTAACCGCTTCTGCCATGGCGTCAAGATCCCATTCACTGACAGGCACCTTGTCCTGTTCAAAGGATTCAACAATCTCTAAGGCCTTTTCCTCAATGATTTTCATAATGGTTTCATGGAGATTGTCGCTTAAAAGGGCTTCCCTTCTCTGCCTGTATATGACTTCCCTCTGCTGGTTCATCACATCGTCATACTCAATGACCTGCTTTCTTATTTCAAAATTATGGCCTTCAACCTTGGACTGGGCATTTTCAATGGCTCTGCTGATCATCCGGTGTTCTATGGGTTCGCCTTCATCAATGCCGAGCCTGTCCATGATGGACGTTATTCTTTCTCCGCCGAATATTCTCAAAAGATCATCTTCAAGGGAAAGATAAAACCGTGAAGACCCGGGATCTCCCTGCCTTCCTGAACGGCCCCTGAGCTGGTTGTCAATCCGCCGGGATTCGTGGCGGGAAGTGCCGAGAATGTGAAGGCCGCCAAGTTCTTTAACGCCTTTGCCAAGGACAATATCCGTTCCCCTGCCGGCCATGTTTGTGGAGATGGTGACAGCACCTTTCTGGCCTGCATTGGCAACAATTTCAGCTTCTGCCTTGTGGTGCTTGGCATTGAGTACATTGTGCCTGATCCCTCTTTTTTTCAGTTGGCGGCTGAAGTCCTCGGATACATCAATGGCAATGGTTCCCACAAGAACAGGCTGACCCTTTTTATGACACTGGATTATTTCCTTTATGGCTGCCTCGTATTTTTCCTTTTGTGTTTTGTAGATCATATCCGGCAGGTCATTTCTTATCATGGGCTGATTGGTGGGAATCACAAGTACATCCAGGTTGTATATTTTTTTGAACTCAGCGGCTTCGGTTTCTGCCGTACCAGTCATTCCGCCGAGTTTGTCATACATTCTGAAGAAATTCTGAAAGGTAATGGAGGCAAGGGTCTGGTTTTCATTGGCGATTTTTACGTTTTCCTTTGCCTCAAGTGCCTGATGTAGTCCTTCGCTGTATCTTCTTCCTGTCATGAGCCGGCCGGTAAATTCATCAACAATGATGACTTCATTGTTTTTGACAATATAGTCCACATCAGTTTTAAAAAGGGTGTGGGCCTTTAATGCCTGGTTCAGGTGATGGAGGATTTCAATGTTTTTGGGGTCATAAAGGTTGTTCACATCAAGGAGTTCTTCGCCCCTTGCTATACCTGTTTCGGTAAGCATGACGCTCTTTGCCTCCTCATCAATGGTGTAGTCAATATCTTTTTTAAATGCGGGAATAATCGAGTTGATCTGTATATACAGACCTGTGGATTTTTCCGCAGGCCCTGATATGATCAAGGGCGTTCTGGCCTCATCTATTAAAATACTGTCCACCTCGTCCACAATGGCAAAATTCAGTTGTTTCTGGGCAAGACTTTCCCTTTCAAACTTCATATTGTCCCTGAGATAGTCAAAGCCGAATTCATTGTTGGTGCCGTAGGTGATATCTGCACTGTAGGCCTCGCGCCTCTCCTTGTCAGTCATGTCGTGGAGGATAACACCGACACGGAGTCCGAGAAAAGAGTAGATCTGCCCCATCCATTCCGCATCGCGCCTGGCCAGGTAATCATTGACGGTTACAATGTGAACCCCTTTTCCGGAAAGGGCATTTAAAAAAGCAGGCAGGGTGGATGCAAGGGTTTTCCCTTCACCGGTTTTCATTTCAGCGATCATTCCATAGTGAAGGGCAATTCCCCCGAGAAGCTGAACATCAAAATGGCGCATGCCAAGGACTCTGCGGGAGGCTTCGCGGACCAGAGCAAAGGCCCGGGTAAGTAAATCATCCAGGGTCTCCCCGCTGTTCAGTCTTTGTTTCAGGATATCTGTCATGTCAGCCAGCTGACTGTCTTTTAGCTTCTGCATCTCGGGTTCAAGCAGGTTTATTGCTTCAACCAGAGGCATAAGTTTTTTGATGGCCCGTTCATTGCTGGACCCGAATATTTTTGTAAGGAATGTAAACATTAATTCTATGCCTTTTTTTTTATATGAAAGCCGTCAGCCGTCAGCCGTCAGCCATCAGTACTCAGCTAACAGCTAAAGGCTAAAGGCTAAAGGCTAACAGCTAAAGGCTAACAGCTAAAAGCTTTCATGCTTCGTTGTGTCCGCCAGGACATGTGGGTTATATGAAAGCCATCAGTAGTCAGTTATCAGTGTCCAGTAGGCAATTGCATCCTTTTTCCTGCTGGTTACTGACATTTGATGGCTTTCGTGTTTTTTCCATCCAGGCTCTCTTTGCCGTCAGGGAAAAAATAAAAATCAGAATATGTCACCATCGATTATATTAACATATAAGCATTTTTTTCAAAATTAAAATATTTTTTTTAATGGCGGCACATTTCTTTGAGGTTTGAATGCGCTGGGATAAAGCTGGATAAGGACATAAAAGGCAGGCTCTGGGGATCAGGTATTTTATGAAAAAAAAATTAATCAAGAATGTATTTCTGGGGATTTACTGAAATCCCGTTGACTTTGACTTCATAGTGGACATGGGGACCTGTGCTTCTGCCGGAGTTGCCCATCCGTCCGATAATGTCTCCCCGTTTTACCATATCTCCTCTTTTAACGAGGATTTTATCGAGATGGCCGTATTTGGTAAAGGTTCCATGGCCGTGATCAATTATGACAAGCTTGC
>JAWOEJ010000068.1:0-2730 GCA_046482845.1 Desulfobacteraceae bacterium
GATGGTACTTTGCAGGATTTCAAATCATTATCCATTTTTCTCATTTTTGTCGGACAAGGGGGTCTGTTTTTTGGGGTTCATTCTGTTCTCTGGCAGCAGGATAGATAGGGTCATCAGAATGGACAGCTATAGTCATTAGAGTGGGCCTGGTCATAACTTCGGCCAAATCTGCTTGTTTGTTGATCAACGTGTCGGGGTTCGGTTATTACGCTTTTGACAAAGGACTCTGTTTAAAGGCAAATTTAAACAAAAGCGCAATAACCGAAGCCTGACCCCGTCCCATTACCGGGTCAGCTGTCTGTATTTGATTCGTTCCGGGTGGTCCGCCTTAATGCCGAGTCTTTTTTTTCTGTCTTTATCGTAGTCTGAATAGCTTCCCTGGTAGAAAAAAGTCTGGCTGTTTCCTTCAAAGGCCAGAATATGGGTGGCGATTCTGTCCAGAAACCATCTGTCATGGCTGATGACAACAGCAGAGCCGGCAAAATTTTCCAGGGCATTTTCCAGGGCCCTTAGCGTATTGACATCAAGGTCATTGGTGGGCTCATCCAGAAGCAGAAGATTTGCCTCTTCCTTAAGCATTCTTGCCAGGTGGACCCGGTTTCTTTCTCCGCCGGAGAGCACGCCGACCTTTTTCTGCTGGTCTGCGCCTGAGAAATTGAATTTTGAGACATAGGCCCGGGAGTTGAGTTCCCTTCCTCCGAGAAGAATGGTGTCATTCCCACCGGAAATCACCTCCCATATGCTTTTTTCCGGGTCAAGAATATGTCTTTCCTGATCCACGTAGGCAATTTTTACGGTATTGCCAGGTTCAATGGTTCCGGAATCCGGCTGTTCCTTGCCTGTGATCATGTTGAACAGGGTTGATTTCCCTGCGCCATTGGGTCCCACAACCCCGACAATGCCGCCGGCAGGTATGATAAAACTCATGTTTTCAACAAGGATTCTGCTGCCAAAGGATTTAATTACATTGTCCGCAGTGATGACCTTGTCTCCAAGTCTGGGCCCCGGTGGAATAAAGATTTCAAGATCCTTTTCCCGTTCCTTTGTATCCTGATTCAGCAGGGTTTCATAGGAACTGATCCTGGCCTTTGATTTGGAGCGCTTGCCCTTGGGAGACATTTTTATCCATTCCAGCTCTTTTTCAAGGGTTTTCTGGCGTTTGCTTTCTGTTTTTTCTTCAGTTTGGAGTCTTTTCTGCTTCTGTTCAAGCCAGGAGGAGTAGTTCCCCTTCCATGGAATTCCTTCTCCTCTGTCAAGTTCCAGAATCCATCCGGCCACATTGTCAAGAAAATATCTGTCATGGGTAACGGCAATGACCGTTCCCTTGTATCGGCTTAAATGTTCCTCAAGCCAGGCAACCGACTCAGCATCCAGATGGTTTGTGGGCTCATCAAGAAGCAGTATGTCCGGCTGCTGTAGAAGGAGCCGGCAAAGGGCGACCCGTCTTTTTTCACCGCCGGAAATGACATTGACAGGGGTCTCAGGCGGCGGGCATCTCAGGGCATCCATGGCCATTTCAAGCCTTGCATCAAGGTCCCATGCGTCCTGATGATCCAGTTTCTCCTGGAGAACACCCTGTTTCTCAATTAATTTGTCCATTTCTTCATCTGACATGGGCTCAGCAAATTTTTCACTGACAGCTTCATAGGCGTTAATGAGATCCACTGTTTCCTGAACGCCCTGTTCAACAATTTCTTTTACCGTCTTGGTTTCATCCACCAGGGGTTCCTGTTCAAGATAACCGACATTAAACCCTTTGGACAGGATGGTTTCTCCGTTAAAGTCTTTGTCAATGCCGGCCAGAATTTTAAGCAGACTGCTCTTTCCTGATCCGTTAAGACCCAGGACTCCGATTTTTGCGCCGTAAAAATACGACAAAGAAATATTTTTCAGGACAGGTTTTTTATCAAAAAATTTACTCACATTGATCATGGAGTAAATGACTTTTTTTGTGTCTTCAGACATTTTTGCGAAACTCCTTATAATTTATAATTGATTTTCAGTTTTTTTTATATGAAAGCCATCAGCCTTCAGCCATCAGTACTCAGCTAAAAGCTAACAGCTAACAGCTAACAGCTAACAGCTTTCATGCTTTGTTGTGCCTGTCAAGGCATGGCCGTTATATGAAAACTGTCAACCTTCAGTAAACAATTGCAAATGTTTTCCTGCTGGCTGATGACGGCTGGTGGCTGGTTACTGACGGCTGACAGCTGACGGCTTTTATGATTTGTTGCGGCTGTCATGATCTATTCTGGAATCGGAATTTTTCAGACCATTTTTAACTGGCCTGTAATTGTTTTTTTCAGCAAAATCTGGAAAAAGGTCAATGGCATCATTTAAAGGGATAAACCCTGAAAAGGCACGGATTCTCATCATTTTATAGTTTTTCACCACCTGTGTAACCCCCTTTAGCCTTTTGGCGCCGAAAATTGAATAATGTGGGGACCAGAATCTATTGTTCACTCCAAAATGATTTGTTTTAAAAAACAGGTGGATGATCAGTTTCCAGTTTTCCAAAAGGTATTTTATTTTTTTCTTCACTATAAGCCTGATTCCTCTAACTCGGTTATCAAGTTTTTATGGAAGGGCCGATTAAGAGCCCCCAGCGGTTGCCTGTCAGGAACATTGAGAACCAAAGGAGATCAGACTTTTTCCCTGCCAGGCGTTGCGACAATCAAGCTGTTTGAGGACCAATGGCCGCAGGTCGCCGATTTTTAGCCTGGCAGGGAA
>JAWOEJ010000218.1:0-6779 GCA_046482845.1 Desulfobacteraceae bacterium
GCCTCCATTGAGGAGACCTCTTCCTCCATGGAAGAGATGGCCTCCATGACCAAAAACAACGCGGAAAATGCCGGCACAGCAGACGGATTGATGAAAGAGGCCAACCATGTGGTGGCCACGGCCAATGACTCCATGGGCAAACTGACAAAATCCATTAAGGTGGGGGATCTGATTGCGGAAATTTCTGCGGCATCCAAAGAGCAGTCCAGCGGTATTGAACAGGTGAATATAGCCATCACTGAAATGGACAAGGTGGTGCAGCAGAATGCCGCCAATGCGGAAGAATCCGCATCTGCATCCGAAGAGATGAATGCCCAGGCAGAGCAGCTCAGAGATTATGTGGGTGAACTGGTGCTTCTGGTGACAGGAAAGCAGAACCGGGAAGATACCGCTGTACCACATAAGTTTGCAAAAAAAACTGCCCCGGGTATCCGGAAACAGGTCCGCAACAGCCAAAAAAAACTGGCAGGAAAAACCGGCGAAGTTCGGCCGGACCAGGTCATTCCCTTTGATGATGACGATAATTTTAAATCCTTTTAATACAGACCAGTAGGGAACACCCCGGGGGCCGGAAAAATGAAAAGAGGCATCATTTTACCGTTAAAGGGCTACCAGTCCCAACTCCTGGATGATGTTAAGCTGTTCTTCGAAAACCGGGAACATCCGGACTATGTGGAAACTCCTTGATACGACCATGGCCGTATCGATACGCGAAAAATCTGGGTTACATCCGAATTGAACAACTATCTGAATTTTCCTCATGTCGACCAGGCCATGCGCAAACTATCGAGAAACATCAGGATGGTCTTTGACTATTTGCGCATGACAGCAAACACTTGCCGCCCAATACAAAATTAGAACAAATTTGTCGTGTGGATGTCCCTGCAATTTTATTGCCTTTGTTTTTATGTTAATTCAGAATTTTTTGCAGCATTGCCGTATTCCGGGGCGTGCAATAAGGCGATGAAATCTGTATAGGAACGCGTCTGGAGGATACTGTCAAGCATAGACGTATCCCGGAAAAACCGGCTGATTTCAGCTGCAATGGTAAGCTGCTCGCCTGAAGCCTCAACAGGTGTCAGGATGAGAAAGATGGCATGGGCAATTTTGTCGTCAGGCGCATCAAAATCAATGCCGCGGCGCGATATGCCTATTACGACCAGGGGCTTTTTCAACTTCTCAATCCGCGCGTGCGGAAGCGCAACCCCCTTGCCGATACCGGTGCTCATCACTTTTTCCCTTGCCCAGGCAGCATCACCCAGTGCCTGTGCATCCAAACCAGACGCATTTGCAGCAGCCCCGGCCATTTCATAGATCACTTCCCGGCGGGAGGCGGAGCTGAGTTCAGGCAGAAACAATTTCTGGGATAAGATATCGAACAGTCGCAATTTTTTTTCTGGCCGCAGGATCAGGCGCATGCCCGGTCCGCTCAGCATTGAAGTAACAATGGCCATTATAATCAGGGCCACGAACAGCCGTTCGCGGATAACCCCTGCCTCCAGCGCTATGATCCCGACAATAATGCCCATTGCCCCCACCGAAACCATGGCAAAACCCACCGCCCAGGATTCCCGGGGGGGCATCTTCCCCCACCAGGCCCCGGTTGTGCCGCCGGCCAGTTTGCACACAAAGGCAACCAGCAGTATCGCCAAAACCAGCGGAAAATCGAAGTGGGCTGCAAAATTGACCTTCAGGCCGATACTTGCAAAAAAAACAGGGGCAAAAATAAAGGAAATAAAGTCACCGATAATTACCCGGCTGCGTTCGCGCAGGTGGGATGAGTCTCCGATGGCCACGCCCATGATAAAGGCGCCCAGAATGGCATGGATGCCGATCCATTCGGTGAAAGCCGCGCCCAGGAGTCCCAGCACCAGGGCAAAACTGAGTTCACCGGCCGGCCATCGGGTGTATGCCTGGATAAACGGCAATACCCTGTGAATCAGCCAGCGGCCGGCCGTCAGTATGGCAGCGATAAAAGTCAGTGTCAGGATGATGGTGAGTATGACCGGCGTGCTGTTCCCCGCCGTTTCGCCCATCAGGCCCAGTATGATGGCAAAAATGATCCAGCCGACAATATCGTTGAAAATGGCCGCGCTGATGACCACCATGCCCAGATCGCTGCGGTAAAGATCCATGTCTATGAGGGTTTTGGCAATGATGGGCAGGGCTGAAATGGACATGGCAATGGCCAGAAACAGGGCGAATATAATGGCGTTGGCGTCGGCGTGTCGTCCCAGGGCCTCGGGTATGATCAGCGCTGCGGCCAGGACAATAAAAAAGGGGACGGCAATACTGGCCAGGCCCACCCTAAAACCGGTTTTCCCCTGTTTCCAGATTGTTGACAGGTCCACTTCCATTCCGGCGACCAGCAGGAACAGCCCGATCGCCAGGGTGGCTATGGTTTCCAGGGCAATGGCGTTGGAGCCCTGTAGCGGAAAAAGAAACTCACTTACCCCGGGAGCGATATTGCCCAGGATCGTCGGGCCCAGGATAACACCGGCAATGAGTTCTCCCAGAATCGAGGGCTGGTGAAGCCGCTGGGCGATTTCTCCCAGAATGCGTGCCGTGCCCAAAAGGATTCCCAGGGAGAAAAACAGCACCATGATTTGATGGGGATTGAGGGTTTCCATATGGTCCTTTTGCTCAAAATTTTTTGGGGTTCAAAACATGCGGCTTTTCAATCGCATCGGCGAACGGCTTCTTTAATCCCTGGAATTGATGTCGGGACAACGCTTAGGGTAGTGATGCAGCAATTGAGTATTGCCGGGAGGGCTTCCTCCCGACCGGCCAATTCACCGCAAATCGACAGCGGCGTCTGCGGTGCCTCACTACCGGCGATTTCCAGCAACCGGAAAATAGCCTCATGGGTATCATCAAAATATGCCTCGGTCGTTCCATTTTCCCTGTCGGCAGCCAAGGTGTACTGGGTCAGATCATTTGTGCCAAAACTCAAAAAATCCGAATGCTTACTTATTTCAGGGACGGACAGGGCAGCCGCCGGTGTTTCAATCATGGCGCCCAGCTTCGGCCTCGGTCCGGCCTGTGCCTGTGACGCCGCCTTTTCCAGATAATTTTTTACCCTTTGCATATCAGAAGGCAATGTGACCATAGGTACCAGCACATGGAGGTCAAAAATCCAGGTCAATTGAAGAAATACCTCCAGCTGAGTCAACAGCAGTTCCGGGTATTCCAAAAGAAAGCGAATGCCGCGCCGCCCCAGGGAAGGGTTGTACTCCTGCTGCTTTTTTTTAAACGGAAACGGCTTGTCGGTGCCGATATCGAGCAGCCGGACGAATACCGGCAAATGCCTGGCGTCAAAGAGCGTCTCCTCGACTTCTTTGAGCAGGAGGCGGTAATCCGGCAGTCCCTGACGACCCAGGTATATGTTCTCAAGCCGGAATAGCCCAATGCCGTCAGCACCGTTTTTTATGGCTTCTCTTACATCATTTTTATGCCCTACGTTGGCAAAAACGGATACGGTCTTTCCGCTCCTTGTAATGGCCGGTTTGTGAGAATTCAACCGGGCTCTGGACTTGATCTGATGTATCTGTTTTTGCTTTTGCCGAAAAGCATACTTTTCCTTTTTTCCCGGGTTGATAACGATCATGCCTTCATCTGCATCCACCAGCGCCGGCTGTCCGGGTGGCAATGTAGCGGTTGCCCCATGAATTCCCGAAATACATGGAAGACCCATTTCCCGGGCGAATAAAGCGGCGTGGGAAGTTTTGCCGCCGGTTTCGAGAACTACGGCTGATGCTTTGCGGCCGGTGAGAAATATTGTATCCGAGGGCATCAACCGGTTGGTTACCAGCACGGCGCCACGAGGCAGATTTTCCTTGAGTTCATGAGCCCCGACACCAGCCAGCGCCAAAACCAGCCGTTGGGCCAGGTCATGAATATCGTCTGCTTTTTCTCTGGCAATCTCCGCCTCCATTGCGCTGAAGCGCTGTTCCCAGCGGCCGAACACAATGCTGACAGCGCTGCCGGCGCTGACCTTATCATCCCTGATTCTTTTTTTTACCTCTTCGTTCAAGCCCTTGTCGCTTACCATCGCCATATGAGCCTGGAAAATAGCTGAAAGTTCTTCATCAATTTCTTTGGCTACCTGCTCGGCAATATGCTTCAGATCCCGCAGGACTTCCGCCACAGCCAATTCAAAACGTCTCACCTCCGGTTCAATCTCAGATACTTCTATATCCTGAAATTCATTATAACGCCACAAATTTCTCTGATAAATAAAAGTCCTGCCGCAACCCAGCCCGGAAGAAATGGTTTTACCGAAAAATTTCTTATTTAGGTCTTCATAGCTCATTTTTGAATTTACCTTTCAGATATGCAGGCGCCGGCCAGAGCCTGCCTCTGGCCGGCGCCTGGTTTCAGATTCAGGTGTCATGAACTGCTATCCCCTTTTTTCGAAAATTTCGGGACCAACCAATTCAATTAATTTTGGAAAGCAAGTCTTTGTCTTCTTTTACATGATAAGCAATGCCGCGGTAGGTTTGTTCATCAATGCCCTGATCTTCAATGGCTTTAACCATCTTTTCGACGGCCTCCTTTCTCAAATTCTTGTAATCAGAATTTTTAGCGTCGAGGATTTTTTCGGCGTAATCCCCACGTGTTTCCTGGATTTCTTTGGCCGCCGCAACAAAAGCTTTAATGTCTTTACCTTTTATGTCTTTGGCAGACATTTCCGTGTTTTTGTCAGCTTCATTTTCATAAACATCATCAGGGCTGCTGCCGGCAAAGACCGGGCTGTAGCCCACCGCAAGCGTTATAGCCATAAAAAGAACCAGAATTGTCATGGATTTAAAACCTTTCATGCTGTACCTCCTTTACTTGTTTGTTAAAATGCAATCCGTATATGGCCAAAGCCGTTACCGGATTTTTTATCAAGATTAAAGCAAACTTTATGCCATCACAGAAGATAAAGGTCGGTTGACAGGTGCCGGTTTTGGGTAAGGTTCTGCATTCAACCAAATGGAAGGGGTTTGGGGTAAAAAAGCAGTATTTGGGTAACAAAAACACATAACCATTTTCTCTCAGCGGCGGCTATATTTTTTATGACATAATAACTCATGTGTCAGATTGTCACAAAAAATACAGGCGGGCATATTACCTGTCAGTATTCCTTTAACCCCTGACCTATGATAAATATCAAAGGGTTATTTTCCTATGAACTCCGCTTTTTTTTTGGCATAATACATACTTTCCACATCCACCCGACGGTCCTTTTATTTTTTTCCAGACCCATAGTATACCAGGTAAGTATCTTTTCATCCAATGTCATTGCCCACCAGGGAATTCTGGATAAAGGGGTGGCCTTTATCCAGAAGCCGTTTTCAATGGGCGACCTGACAGAAAAGCTGCGGGAGGTTTTGGATACATACAGCCCCGTATAATATTCACTGAGGAATCAGCCAGAGTGTCAAATATCATCTACTCCTGTCAGAGACGGCCTGGGGGATGTTTTGCAGGCACAATGCGCGGTGCCGGAATCATGTCGGATTTTCTGCTCCAAGATTTTCAGTTTTATACGCAGTGTATCCCTCATAATGATAACTTGCATCAATACCTTTTATGTAGACTAATTTGTCATTTATTTTATCTGTTAATGCCTGCTTAAGTAAACTTTTTATTTCAATATCTTTAATCGGACTTCGTTCCATGGCAAGCAGATAGTCCTTTTTATCAACAAGGCGCCAGTCAACAATCCGGTTCAGCTCTGTTTTCAGAATTAAATCAAGCCATATTCTGGTACTTCGTCCGTTCCCCTCTCTGAATGGATGAGCAATGTTCATTTCTACATATTTTTCAATAATTTCATCAAAAGTTGACTGGGGCATTGCTTCTATATTCTTTAAAGCTGTTTCAAGATACATAATGGGTACAAATCTAAAATTGCCTTTTGCCATGTTTACCTTACGAATTTTGCAGGCAAATTCATAAATGTCAGCAAACATATAACGGTGAATCTCTGCCAGTGCCTGAAAACTTCCTGCTTTTAACGTATCGAGATGTCCGCTGATAAATAGTTTTAATGCATTTGTTTTACTTATTTTTTCTTCTGCTCTATCCAGCTCTGGTGCATCGATAATGCCTAATTTATTTTCTAAAGTCATAGTGTGAGTTCCTTTTTGACTTTCAATCTATTTTGCGGGTTGTATTTTGGAAATGCTGTCAGATTGGAATAATAAATCACCAAGGCCGGAGGCTCTGTGCGTCCTCTGTTCTACGGCTGCGGCCAAAAGGCTGGTTGACCTCCCTGCCAGGGTAAAAAAGGACCTGGCCCGGGTGATGCCGGTGTAGATAAGCTCCCGGGGTAAAACAATGCCGGGTCATTTTTGTGACCGGCAACTGAAATTCATACAAAAAAATCCAAGGATTGATTATGACAGATTTTATTCCGAACCGGGACGATGCATTAAAACTGTTGAAAAAATACAATCAGAAACCCAGCCTGATCCGCCATGCCCTTGCCGTGGAAGCGGTGATGGCCCATTTTGCAGAAAAATTCGGAGAAGACCCGGAAAAATGGCGGGTTGTGGGTCTGGTGCACGACCTGGATTACGAGCAGTTTCCGGACGCACACTGCCATAAATGCGTGGAACTGTTCAGATTACACCACTGGCCTGAAGAATATATCCGGGCGGTCATCAGTCATGGGTGGGGCATCTGCACGGATGTTGAACCCCGGACCCGCCTGGAAAAAACCCTGTACGCCGTTGATGAACTCACCCGCGCCGCGAGCGTGGCAAAGGATATCATCAAGGAGGCGGAAA
>JAWOEJ010000114.1:0-3413 GCA_046482845.1 Desulfobacteraceae bacterium
AATACCCATTTCATGCATGAACCACCCTATTTCACCTTTTTTATGACCCGCTCAAATCCAGGAATGGCATTTTCAATTGTTTCATCGTCCACACAGAAAGACAGCCTGAAATACCCCGGCTGACCAAACCCGCTGCCTGGCACGGCCAGAATAAGCTCTTCCTGGAGGGCCCTTACAAAGGCCACATCATCCTTTAAAGGAGACTCAGGAAACAGATAAAATGCTCCAGGCGGAATTGTAAATTCATACCCGGCACGGGCAAGCCCCTTGCAGAAGAGGTCTCTTTTACGCTTATACGCCCCCACATCCACCCGTGCTCCCTGGATAAAGGGCAGTACTCTCTGGATAAGGGCCGGGGCATTGACAAATCCTAGAATCCTGTTGGTCAGTGCCGCGGCCTGTAAAACAGGCTCCCGGTATTCTGCGTCTGGATTTACAACAAGATAGCCGATCCGCTCTCCGGCAAGGGAAAGATCCTTTGAATGGGAGGTGGCCACAATGCTGTTCTTATAGCATGGGAATACCGGCGGCACCCGGGCATCATCAAAAACAATATTTCGATAGGGCTCGTCCGAGACAAGATATATGGTTGTACCAAAGGTTTTTCCCTTTTCTTCGAGAATCTCCCCCAGCCGATTAAGACTCTTTTCTGAATAAATCTGTCCTGTGGGGTTATTCGGGGAATTGATCAGCATGACTTTGGTCTTTGGGGTAATGGCCTGCTCAATGGCATCAAGATCCAGGGTAAAGTCTTTTTGGGCCGGCACTGTTTTTAAAACACCGCCGTGGTTCTGCGCATAAAAGGTGTACTCCACAAAAAACGGCCGTGTCACCAGCACCTCTTCACCGGGATTTAACAGGGCCTTGAAGATCACATTCAAGCCGCCTGCAGCGCCGCAGGTGATGACAATATCCTCCTGGGTAATATCTGCGGCCTGTTCTTTTCTGATATTTTCCGCAATGGCATGTCTGACAAAGGGATACCCTGTATTGGGCATGTATCCGTGAATCCAGTCGTCCTTCTGGCCGGCCACCTGCTCAAGGGCTTCCTGAAACTGATCCGGCGGGGGAAGATTGGGATTGCCAATGCTGAAGTCAAACACATTTTTATTGCCGTGTTCTGCCTTGAGCCGGGCCCCTTCTTCAAACATTTTCCGTATCCAGGATGATTTTAACAATGTCGCTTCAATATTTTCCGCAATGGTCATATCGGTGACCCCTCCCTTTTTAAATAAAAATCTTTTTTAAAGGACGCAAACCGGTCCTGGTCAACGGCCTGCCGGATCTGATCCATTAAATCAAGATAGTAATGGATGTTGTGAATGGAGTTAAGCCGGTAGGCCAGAATCTCCCTTGATTTGTAAAGATGGCGCAGGTAGGCCCGGGAATAATTCCGGCAGGTATAGCATCTGCAGGTTTCATCCACAGGCCGGCTGTCAGATCTGAACCTTGCATTTGAAATATTCATGGTCCCGCGGCTTGTAAAGAGCTGACCGTTGCGGGCATTTCTTGTGGGCATGACACAGTCAAACATATCTGCCCCCATGTCCACCAGCTCCACAATATTTTCAGGGGTGCCCACCCCCATGATATACTTTGGCCGGGTCTCGGGCAGCAGGGGCAGGGTATGCCGGGCCATTTCATACATATACGCCTTTGGTTCCCCCACACTTAACCCGCCAATGGCATAGCCTGGAAAATCAAGGGCGCAAATTTCCTCTGCCGAAATGGTTCGAAGATCCTTGAACATCCCCCCCTGGACAATACCAAACAGGGCATTTTTCATGCCGTGATGCTGCCAGTATGACCGCCCCCGGGCAGCCCAGGCACTGGTCTTTTTCAGCGCATCCATGGCATTTTTCTTGTCTACGGGATACCCCACACACCAGTCCAGGGACATCATGATATCCGATCCAAGAACAGACTGAATCTGAACAGCCTTTTCCGGGGTAAATAAATGTCTTGATCCGTCAATATGGGACTGAAAAGACACCCCTTCATCACTGAACCGGGCAAGCTTTGCCAAGGAAAAGAACTGGTAGCCGCCGCTGTCCGTCAGCATGGGCCGGTCCCAGTTGATGAATTCATGAAGGCCGTGCATCTGCTCAATGACTCCGCATCCCGGCCTCAGATAGAGATGATAGGTGTTCCCCAGGATAATCTGCACATCACAGGCCTTGAGCTCTTCCACAGAAACGGCTTTTACCGATCCCAGGGTTCCCACCGGCATAAATATGGGGGTGTTTACCGCTCCGTGACCGGTATGAATGATTCCGGTACGTGCCCTGGATTGTTTTGATGTGTGCAGTACGTCAAATGTGAACATATCTTTCCTGTTTAAACGGCGGCCTGTCCATGATACTCGGTTATCAAGTTTTTATGGAAAGGCAGATTAAGAGCCCCCCAGCGGTTGCCTGTCAGGAACATTGAGAACCAAAGGAGATCAGACTTTTTTGTTCCTGACAGGCACCCGCTGGGGGCGGCACTCTCCTGTTGGCTGAGCGTCTTCGACCCATTTTTCGTTGTGGGTTATTCAAAAAACATGGCATCTCCATAACTGAAGAACCTGTACTTTTCTCTTATTGCCGCCTCATAGGCCGACAGAACCGTTTCTCTGCCGGCAAAGGCGGACACAAGCATGAGCAGGGTGGACTCGGGCAGATGAAAATTGGTCACAATGGCATCCACGCATTTAAATTTGTAGCCCGGATAAATAAAAAGATCACACATCCCGCTGCCCCAGGCCATGTGCCCATTATCACCAGACAGATACTCAAGGGTTCTGACCGCTGTTGTGCCAACGGCAACCACCCTGCGGCCCTGTTGGCGGGCCAGGGTGACCCTGTCTGCAGCTGCTTTGGACACAGAATAAAACTCGGAATGAATCCTGTGATCCCTTATATCATCAACCCTGACCGGTACAAAGGTACCGTACCCCACATGAAGGGTAATTTCTGCAAATTCAATTCCTGATGCCGCCAGATCGTCCATAAGCGCGCCGGTAAAATGCAGCCCAGCCGTAGGCGCTGCCACCGCGCCTTCTTTGCTTGCAAACACAGTCTGATAATTTGTTCTGTCCTCAGGCTCTGAAATCTGATTCTGTCTCTTTATATAGGGAGGCAGGGGGATATCACCGATTTTTTTGATAATCTCACTGATATCTCCGTTAAATATGAAACGCAGGGTTAATATCCCATTATCTGAATTTTCTACCCTGGCCTTGAGAGCGTCCCCCAGGAAGAGAAAACTTCCGACTTTAGGTGCCCTGGACGCTCTTACCAGGCAGTCACATGTAAAAACACCCTTTGTTTTAAATTCTGCAAAGCGTGATGCATAATCAAGGATCAGCACTTCCACCCTGCCCCCGGTTTCTTTTTTCCCCTTCAGCCTGGCCGGTACAACCTTGGTATTGT
>JAWOEJ010000213.1:0-4004 GCA_046482845.1 Desulfobacteraceae bacterium
GCCTCGGGAAGGGGGGATGTCATGGAAAAATCCTGGATATATCTGCTTAAAGATGGCTCAGCAGCCAGGATGAACTCAGTGAATGTCATGGGGCCCAGATGCATGTATTCGATACGTCCGACCGGCATTGAGAAGGAATGATCGGCAAGGGTGAATTCCAGAAGCGAACCTGCCCGGATGGCCACTTTAAAATCCCCCACCTGTGGCCGGGTCAAAATCCCCCAGCGACAGAACATTATGATCTAAGTTATTCTCGCATTATCTCCGATTATCTCCGTTTTTTCATCCCTCGTTTTTGACAGAGAACTGAGAAAGCCTTCTGGCGGCCTCCTTGAGCCGATAGCTCTTCCCTTCGAACTTCAACAAATGGCCGTGGTGGAGCAACCGATCCAGTATGGCTGATGATGCGGCATTGTCTTTCAAAAGCAGTCCCCAATCTTCAATGGGTCGGTTTGAAGTGATCAAGGTACTTTTCCTTTTTGAATACCGGTTGATGATGATATCCAGCAGGTAATCGGCCGCATCGTTTGGCATTTTTTTCCGGAGGAACAAATCATCAATAACCAAAAGATCTGCTTGTGTAAAGAGTTTGAAAATCTTTTTTTGATTTTGGGTCTGTTCGGCCTCGAACATGTCTTCAAAAAATACATGTGCCTCCCGATATACCGTTTTCTGGAACAATTGGATAGAAGCGTGGGCAATGGTTTTGGCAATATGGCTTTTTCCCGTTCCAGGGGCCCCGATGCAAAGAGCATGCTCCCCATTTTGTATGAACTTAGCGGTCACCAGTTCATAAATTTCCTTTTTGGGAAGCTTGGGATTAAAACCCCAGTCAAAATCTGTCAATGTCTTCAATTCATCCAGGCCGGAAGCTTTGAACCTGCGGTGTTTCAGATTTGAAGAACGATGATCCATTTCATCCTGAAGCAGCCAGGACAGTGCTTCGACCAGGCCGGCATTGGATTGGCCGGCCTGCAAGGCCCGGCTTTCAAGTGTAGCCAGCATACCGCTCAACCTGAGAGCTTTCAACTGTTTTTCAATTTCTACCATAGTCATACTCATGATGTCTCCTTTCTTTTTTTTTCATCCCTTAAATCATCCCTTTCTTTCTTAAATATTTGAGTTGGGCTCCGGACATGTCGGCCGGGTCCTTTATAACGGACTTTATCCTTACCGGCGGACATCCGGGCCGCTCAAATTCCTGATTCCAGTCAAATTCTTTCACGATAAAACCATGTCGATTGAGTAAAGATGCCGCTCTTTGTGTGCCTTTCCGGCCGGCTTCATCCCGGTCCAGAAAAAGGTTGATCACACGTATGTTCATATGCGATGCTAAAAACTCGACCTGATAAACCTGTTCAACAGAAATATGAGCCCCCATGAGGGCACCCGCATTCATGCAGCCGGCAGACACAAGGGCGGCTACATCAAAAAATCCTTCCACGAGAGTCAGTCCGTAATGCGCTATCTGATCCCTTGCCAAAGGGTCCTGCAGCAATTTGTCCTGGTTGTAGATCACCAGTTTTTTCGAAAAAGGAAAGCCCCAATACCTGCCATCCGAAGCTGACTGATCTTCTGTCAAAGCGCGTCCTACGTGGCTTAAAATGACGGTTTTCAAATCTGGACCAACCCCGCGCACCTGAAAAACCAATCTGCCGTTTAATGGTGATTGTTTGTCTGCCACCCTTTCCGGCAGATAGCCACATCCCAGGTATTGGCAGGCTTTTTTTGAAATGCCGCGTTCTTCAAAACCGGGATGTCCGCATTGTAAAAACGGCCGCAGATCAATATCCACAGGGCTGTTGGCCTCACTTTTATTTCGGGTTGGTTTCAGTTTGATGACCGCAGGTTTGTTCAGGACGGAAATCCCTTTTTCAATCATCCATTCCGCCACTTGGTAGCAATTCATCACCCGCCCGTGCCGGGCCAGCAGGTCCTGACAAAAATTGAGTATTCCGCCACCTTTGCCACTGCTGAAATCGTTGTATACGTTCTGGTCCAGATGCACATGCAAAGAGGCATTCTCTTCACCGGTAAAAGGGGATTTAATCCAGATCTCGTCTTTTTTATGCTGTAACGGCTCAAGGCCGAAGACAGCCAGCACTTTCAGCCAATCGGCATTTTGCCATACCTGTGGGAGCTCTTGTTTTGAGATTACAGTATGGTTACCGGCTGCAAATGTGTTGAAAAATTCACCATAGTCATTTGACGACCGAATCAGCTTATGCTCTTGGCAGATGGTATCTTCAGCCTTGGGGTCGGCCGGGGGATTCTGGCTTTCGACCAATCGACGGAATGATTTGTAGCTTCGCAGTCCCTTTTCTATGGCTTTTTGAGCAGCTGACTCAATCCTGGCGGCTTCATGTTTTCGTGCAAGATTGACGATACCCTGCAACCGCCGCTGTCCGGACCGGCCCTGCTCCCTGAAAATAAGTTCGCAAAATTTTCGGGTTTGGGGGCCGATACTCTCGGCTTTGCTTAAAAGATAAGTTGTCTGCCGGGATGGATTGAAAATTCGGTCCTCCGGCTCTATTTTAACCGCTCCAGGCCGATCGCTTTTGACATGGGTACGGATCTTTTCCATAGACCGGGGATCAATAATCTCAACCTCATGCTCATAAATCCGGACAATCACGTCCTGGTGTAATGGTGCCGGAAGGGCCGAATAATAGGATTGATCCACTTGGATAGTGCCGTCATCATACACTTTACGGGTTTCCTGCCGAAAATAATCAAATCCTTTCAACGGCAAGGAATGCAAACAGGGCTTCTCCTCCTGAAACATCTGTTCCACCTGCCGCTTCGCCCGACCGTGTATCCGCTTTGATGCCCAGGCTTCTTCCCAGTGCATCAGCCACTGATTTTGTTCTTCGATGGTGTCGAACCGCCGCCCTTTCAATCCTGTATCCTGGGTATGCTGGACGGCATTTTCAACCGTTCCTTTCCGGTTGGGGTCTCTCACCCTGGCCGGGTCTGCCACTACCCCGTAATGATTGAGCATGGCCGCATAAACCGCATTTAGTTCAGGCTCATAGATATCCGGCTTGATGACCCCTTCTTTTAAATTATCCAAAACCACATACTGAACGCAGCCTCCAAAATACCGGAAAGCTTCCTCATGCAGCTTGGACCAGATTTCCTTGCCGGACTTCCAGACTACCTTGCGAAAAGAGCGCCGGGAATACTTCAGGGTCATCACAAACAACCGGGGACGTCTGTATTTACCGGATGGCCCCATGGTCAAGGCACCTTTTCCATAATCTACCTGGGCCTCTTCTCCCGGTAAAAACTCCAACCGGTCAAACTGCTTGGGTGTTTTGTGCTTTAGTTTGCGGACAAATCGCTTTACGCTGTTGTATTTCTGATTAAAATTGAATTTTTCCACCAGGTCCTGGTAAATGGACATGGCATTCCTGCCCAGCCTGATCTGAGCCTCAATCCATTGCCGATGAGGTTCACAGGCGGACCTTGCATGAAACGGTATCGGTTCGGTGGCCTCTGAAAAGGCCGGTGGCCGGGGTGGGGAATTATTAATCGAGCCGGTGGCCGGGGTGGGGGATTTTGAAGTGGCCACTGGTAGGAGAACTTGGATTGACCCTGGATCATTCCGATGTATATATTTGCGGATGGTTTTTCGGTCAATACCTGTATTGCGGCTGATTTCACGTTGACTGACATTCTTGTTGAGCAAGGTGATCATTGCTGCTTGTTGTTCTGGTTTCAAAACGTTCATCCTTTTCAGCTCCCATGTATGTATTGATCAAGTGATACATGAGAATGTAAACGTTCTGTCGCCTTTTACCCGAATTTTCTGATTTTCGGCGATTACACCGGATTTTTTAGGTGCTCAGGTGGGGGATTTTGGGGTGGCCACAGGTGGGGGATTTTGGGTGGCCATCCGGGAATGGTAGGTAACCCATATCCCAGTCCTATTGACTGGGATGCGGATGCTGACTCAGGATGGTCTCGAAGTAATGTTGATCCTACAATTTACCAATATGACC
>JAWOEJ010000220.1:0-6867 GCA_046482845.1 Desulfobacteraceae bacterium
TTTAACTCGATCATCAAGTTTCTTGAATAGCGCCGCGCTCAGCGGTTGGCCTGTCAGGAACAGCGACCGACGGAGGACTCGTTCCCAGCCAGGCTAAAAATCAAGAACTGCGGCCACTGGTCCTCAAACAGCTTGATTTTCTTAACGCCTGGCAGGGAAAAAGTCTGATCTCCTTAGGTTCTCAATGTTCCTGACAGGCAACCGCTGAGGGCTCTTAATCGGCCCTTCCATAAAAACTTGATAACCGAGTTTAAACAAAAAAATATTAAAAAGGGACATAAGATGACAAAACCTATTTTCTGGCACCAGGGTCTATTTCTGCAACAGCACCATTTCCAATTGTGCGATCTTCATACAAAATCTCTGTTCAATTTTTTGTACAAGTATGTCCATCCTCATTTATGGGGGATTGTATCCCTTGATATTGTTGAATCATCCCTTTCAGATTATACATTTGAAATCAAGTCAGGAAATATTTTATTCAAAGATACAACCCACTGCATCCTAGGGGAGAATGCAATTATAAAACCCCGCTCCTTTGAAAATGCATGGAAGAGTGACGGAAAAACATTTAATGTATATTTAGGGCTGAAAAAATGGAAAGATGATTCTGAAAATGTCACTGTGGTAAATAATTTGAACGAACTGACCCATGAATCTTCACGACTGGTTTCCCTGAGTGATCCTGAAGAAGTTCCAGACATGTATTACAAGGGCCCTAAAGCTGAAATCAAAACAATGAGCTATCACATTGAAATTTTCTGGGAGACTGAACTGGATCAGATGGGTGACTACCTGTTAATCCCTGTGGCTCAGCTGATAAAAAAAAGTGATGAAATCTCACTGTCTAAAAAATTTATAATGCCCTGTGTATCGATTTCATCATCAGACATTTTATACGATATTATCAAAGAGATTAAAAATCAAATTATATCACGATGCAGGCAGCTTGAATCCATAAAGCGGGATAAAAATATTCACTCATCGGATTTTGGATCACGTGATATGATCTTTATGCTGGTTCTGCGGTCACTTAACAGGTATGTTCCGTTATTGAATCATTACAGTGAAATCCAATATATCCATCCCTGGACCATTTACGGTATATTGAGGCAGATCGTAGGGGAGCTGTCGTCTTTTTCCCGAAATTTTTCGGTAAAGGGCGAATCCATTGACGGGTATTTGCTTTTACCTGAGTATAATCATAAAGAACTTTATCATTGTTTTGACACAATACAGAAAATTATAACCACTCTGCTTAAAGAACTTACAGCAGGACCGGATTACATTATTCCATTAAATTACGACGGCACCTATTTTGCAGCAGAACTGGCCCCTAAAATTTTTGATGACCATAACCGGTTTTTCCTGGTTGTTGTTTCTGAAGAACCCAGTGATATGATTATCAGTTCTTTTCAAAGCATTGCAAAAATCAGTTCAAGAGAAGAAATGCCGCTGATCATCGCAAAATCCCTGTCTGGTGTAAAAACAACCCATCTTTCCGCTCTTCCCCAGGAGCTGCCAAGTAAGACAGATACCGTCTATTTTCAAATAGATCACCACAGCAAGCAATGGATAGCGGTTAAAGAGAAAAAGAATATTGCCCTTTACTGGGATACGGCACCTGCTGATATTAAAGTTGAAATGATCGTCATAAAAAGGAGTTAACAATGAAATTATCCGATTGTTTCACAGATTTGATTGCTTATGTTCTTTTTGTTTTAAAAAAAATCAAGGCAGAAGAACCAGACTTTGATCTTGTCAATACTAATATTGAGCGGCTTAACACCGAAAGTCAGAAAAAACATGAATCAACTGATTTTTCAGACAAAGATTATGATCTGGCACGGTTTGCCGTATTTGCATGGATAGATGAAAAAATTCTTGAATCATCATGGAAAGGGAAGCAGGAGTGGCAGCATAAACAGCTTCAACGAAGATATTACAAGCTTGCTGATGCAGGGGAACTATTCTTTAAAAATTTAAATTTACTGGGCCCCCACCAAAATGATATCAGGGAAGTATACTATATCTGCCTTGCCCTGGGATTTACGGGTCAATACTGTAATCCAGGCGATGATCTTCTTCTTGATCAGTTAAAAACATCAAACCTGAAACTGATAACAGGCAGCTCGATTGATCTTCCCTCTTTAAGCAGAAAGAAACTCTTTCCCGAATCAATACCTGACGATGAAATCAGGGAATCGGGTAAAACATCTCCAGGCCGGTCAATCCTTCCATACGCGGTTTTTATTGTTCCAGCCGGTTTCTACGGACTCTTGTTTTTAATTTATCAATTTATTTTAAGCAATGTGGGTAAAACAATCATTAACAGGATACCGTAACCGATGAAAAAGCTATTTTTTACCATATTTAAATATTTCTTAATCCTATCTCTGATCCTTTTTACGGCAGCACTCATTTTCGGGATAATCCTGTGGGCCCAGTGGCCTTTATGGGTCGGTATATTTTTTATTATTGGAATCCTAGGCGTTTTTCTCGGTTTTATATTTATTAAAAAACTTTTTCTTAAAAAACGTGAACAACGATTTGTAAACCAGATTCTTAATAATGACAGCAAAAGGGTTAAATCCCTTGATAAAAAACAGCACAGCACAGCCATTGAAATGCAGCAAAAATGGAAAGATGCGATCTCCTCTTTAAAAAAATCCCATTTAAAAAGCCATGGAAATCCCCTTTATGTCCTTCCCTGGTATATGATCATCGGTATGGGGGGCTCTGGAAAAACAACTGCCATTAAAAGTGCCAGACTTTCCTCTTCATTTACTGATGTCCAGGCTATATCAGGATTATCCGGTACCCGGAACTGTGACTGGTGGTTTTTTGAAGAAGCCATTCTCATTGACACAGCCGGTAGATACACCACTCCTGTTGATGAAAAGAGTGACAGGGAGGAATGGCATAAATTCCTGGGCATGCTTGCCAAATACAGAAAAAAAGAACCTTTAAATGGTTTAATCGTAACCATTGGTGTTGATTCATTAAATGAGATGAAGCAGGATGACCTTCATCTTTATGGCACAGGCGTAAGAAAGCGTGTTGATGAAATCATGATAGCCACAGGCGCCAGGTTCCCGGTATACATAATGATAACAAAATGCGATTTAATCCAGGGGATGACCTCTTTCTGCAACAGCCTTGATGACAATGCATTACAACAGGCCATGGGATATATCAATCATGACCCGGCAATGGGGTTAGAAGATCTTGTTTCAAACTGCTATAAGGCAGTGGGCGATAATATCCGGGATATAAGGCTGCTGATTATACAAAAAAACATAAAAACCCCAATTGATCCGGAACTGCTTATTTTCCCCGGTGAATTTGAAAAAACAAGGTTTGGCTTAAATGCATTTATCAAAGGCCTGTTTCAGGAAAATCCATACCAGGAATCTCCGATTTTCAGAGGAATCTTTTTCAGCAGCGGCATGCAGGAGGGCACGCCCTACTCTCATTTTCTAAAAGACCTTAAGTTGATAGGAGAAAACGAAGTACTGCCCGGCACTAACAAAGGGTTGTTTCTCCATGATTTCTTTTCAAAGCTGCTGCCTTTGGACCGTTCCATGTTTACATCAACCCATAGAGCGTTTCAATTGAGCCGGTTTACACGCCATATCGGATTTGCCTCTGTCGTTGCAATTGTTCTGGCACTCTGTGGTCTCCTCAGTTTTTCATTTATTAAAAATCTTGACACCTTAAATTATGTTGGTGCAGCCTTTTCCAATCCGCTTGTTTTTAAAGGAGAGACCTTAAAAGATCTTGGGACCTTTGATACGTTTAAAGATGTAATTGAAACGGTTGAAGACAAAAACAGAAACTGGTGGATTCCACGGTTTGGTTTAAAGGAAAGCATTAATGTGGAAAATCAGCTAAAATTAAAATACTGCAGTCAGTTTGAAAAGCGCTTTATAACCCCCCTGGACAAACAGATGGCTGACAGGATGGCTTTTTTTTCTTCTGAAACCCCGGATCCGGTAATCATGAATCATGTAATTCATCTTGTCATGAGGATTAATCTGATTAAATCAAGGCTCAAGGGAGAAGCCTTCTCACCTTTGCACCATCCACCGGGTGTGTTTTATCGTATGGTTGACGTGAATGCAGGTCAGGATATTGTAAAGGAGGTACGGGTCAAGCTCAAAGACCTTTATCTTGTATACCTTATTCTGCAGAATGATAAAGAAACCCTGAATCTCAGGATGAATGAACTGCAAAAATGGTTAAAACGTATTCTTACCCTGACCTCGTCCGATTTAAACTGGCTTGTGCTGTGGCCAGACACAGTTTCAGAGGGGAAAAAGTATGATCTGGCTGATTTTTGGGGCGCTCAGAACAAAGCGCTTGAAACGGTATATGTTCCCCCTTCATTTACTTTAAACGGCAAAAGCAGAATTGATGAATTACTGGACAGAATTGAAGATGCCCTTGTGGACCCCCTGGTCATTGCCGGAAAGAAAAGACATTTTTATAAATGGTACAG
Organism: Desulfobacteraceae bacterium; assembly: GCA_046482845.1. GTDB lineage: Bacteria > Desulfobacterota > Desulfobacteria > Desulfobacterales > Desulfobacteraceae > DATFJZ01. The sequence goes on from JAWOEJ010000220.1 coordinate 4,502, forward strand.
AGAGAATTACATTCAGTCCTGGTGTGACTTTATGGTGAAATTCCCGGAAGGCAAAACCATGCTGAAAACCCGGGACAACTGGCAGAATATTGTAGAACGGATGTACCGGGAAGACCAGATGTACTTTTCTCTCCTGAACCTTATTTCCAAAGAACTCAACCCGTTTTATGACAGGGAAAAAAGCCTGCCATGGGTAAAGGCGGTTTATAATTACAATACCCTGGCCTCCCAGAAGCAGGCTGTTAAAATAAAAGAAAATGGAAATCCCTCTTTTTTAAACCGAGCGGTTGATAATGTAAAATCTAAAATAAACCGAGCGACCAGAATTGAAACCAATTTGGATTCACAAATTGACAGTGATTCTCTTTTAAAAGGGGGGTACGCCCTTATGAAATATCACAACGCCCTGGAAGAACTGGCATTATCCGCAAAATCACGGAACAAGGCGTTTAAGACAGCATCTTTAATTTACACAAGCGAGGACAAAACAGACAATCATCCGTTTTTTAAGGCTATTGACAGCCTTCAAGACTTAAAGCGTATCATATCCTTTACCACTGGTGAATCTGAAGCGTTCTGGAAAATTGTAAAGGGTCCCCTTGACTTTTACCACGACTATATCCTGCGGGAAACGTCCTGTGTGCTTCAAAAAAAATGGGAAGAAAATGTTTTAATGGCATTTAAGGATATTTCAGTCAAAAAGGACACCACTTCCCTCCTGCTGGGCTCAGAAGGACTGGCCACTCTTTTTTGTAAAAAATCTGGAAAACCGTTTTTAAAAAGGGATCTTGAAAAAGGATTTTATTCAAAAAAAATAGCCGGAAAAAAGATTCTGTTTCATGATTCATTTTTAGCTTTTATGACCAAAGGGGTTGCAACGGCTGCTCCCTCCCGGAATAATTATGACGTCAGGATAACAGGTCTTCCCACCAGTGTTAATACAACAGCCCGGTTAAAACCCCACGCCACAATTCTTGAGCTTAAATGCGAAAAAACTAATACACACCTTGAAAACCGGAACTATCCAAAATCAAGAGTTTTTAACTGGTCCACACAGGAAACATGTGATGTTGTATTCAAAATTCTTGTAGGAAAACTTACCCTGACAAGAAATTATAAAGGATATTATGGGTTCCCGAGATTTTTAAGTGATTTTAGAAACGGATCGCATACATTTTCCGTAAATGATTTTCCATCCCACAAAAAAGCGTTAAAACGAATGGGGATTGAATATATAAAAGTGACATATAAGTTCAAAGGCGCATCAGCGGTTATCAGGGTATTGCACGCCATGCCAGGACCTGTTCCCGAGGAGATCGTATCATGCTGGGAGTAAACAGATCAGAGAAACCATGGAACTGGTCCGTTTATGGAAAGCATCCATCCTTTAATGATTATATCAATCATCAAACAGGGGAAAAACTGGTTCATGCCCTTTCCATCTGGGTTCACAATGGAAGTAAACTGATATACAGCAAAGAAAAAAGCAATTCCCTTTATTCATACAGATTCTGGGTTAAGGGGGTAAAAAAAAATGATCTGGTCTGCGGAATTATAAAAAACAGCAGCGACAGTATCGGCAGAACGTATCCCCTGTTTATTACAGGCCATGGAAGAATACATGAATGGGAAAAAGACTGGGACATTGTTTTTCAGGTGTTTGACCCATTGTTCGAGATGTTTGAGTCACTTTCTGCAAAACGGTTTAAAAGTTTTAATGAATTTGCGTCAAGCCTGCACAGTTTAAGGTTTAATCAGTCAAAATGGTTAAATTACAGATCTATAATAAGAAATACCAACAGATCGGATACGGGAGACATGTTTCCAGGGTATCAAGAAATGATACGCTTAAAAAATAACAAAGAACCCTTAAAGGATGATATGACGTTTTCCTTCATCAGGAAGAGCACACAGATAACCAAGAAACAAAAAAGCGGTTTTATGAACAAAATTTTAAACAAAAAAGTGCCTGCCCCTGCTTGTGCGTTTATCGGCGGGTTAACACAACATCCTGTTTTAAAAATTTATAACAGGCCGCTTGTTCCAGAAGACCTCTCTGATCTTTTTAAAATCCAGGATCAACCTTGTCCTGAAAATTTTTGATTCAATTTCAAAAACCTGTTTCCTTTTCTTACCTTAATACTCGGTTATCAAGTTTTTATGGAAGGGCCGATTAAGAGCCCCCAACGGTTGCCTGTCAGGAACATTGAGAACCAAAGGAGATCAGACTTTTTCCCTGCCAGGCGTTGCGACAATCAAGCTGTTTGAGGACCAGTGGCCGCAGGTCGCCGATTTTTAGCCTGGCAGGGAAAAAGTCCTCCGTCGTTCTCGTTCCTGACAGGCAACTGCTGGGGGCGGCGGTATTC
>JAWOEJ010000325.1:0-7382 GCA_046482845.1 Desulfobacteraceae bacterium
GCCTGAAATCATGAATTAGAATAGTTAATTAGCTGTTTGGGTTTTCAGACCTAGCTTTTTAGGTTTTCGTAGGTGTTAGGTTCCTGTCAAACAGGGCTTTGATGCCGGGATCCTCAACCGCCTGGCTCAATTGTTCATGAAAGGGATGATAACAGGTCTGAAGCAGCCTTTTTCTCATTGTTTTTTCGGGGTACTGCCCGGGAAGGAAAACTGGCCGTCCATGATAATCCGTTCTTGCAATCACCCCCTTTTCCCCATAATTTTCAGAATTTCTGTTCAGGTCCGTGACCAGCCGGGTGAAATTGGCTTTGATCACATACCGGGCAGGCAGGTGTCCAAATATCTCGTCTGTACCCAGATCAACCGATGTTTGTATCTCTTTTGTGTCCAGTGCCAGGCGCTCCCTGATCCATGGGGGCACTTGAGCACTGCAATGGGGAAGGGACAATACAAAGGGCAGAATCATTATTTATCTCCTGACGTCTTTTTTTGTACTTTTTTTATCAGCAGCCCGGGCTGGGAATCGATAAGCTCTCTGGTATGAGAGGCCTTTGGCGCCTGTATAATGGAGCGGCAGTCTCCCATCTCCACAATTTCACCATGGTGAATCACGGCAATGCGGTCACAGAACATGTGGGCCGCTGCAATATTGTGGGTTATAAAGAGAAAGGTAACATTGTATTTTTCCTTAAGATACACCAGAATGGAAAAAATCTGCATGGAAACAGTCGGGTCCAGCATGGACGTAGGTTCATCTGCCACGACAAATTCCGGTTTTAAGACCATGCCCCGGGCAATGGCCACTTTCTGCCGCTGTCCCCCGCTGAGCTGATGGGGATATCTGTGAATAAAGTCCGATGCCGGTGTCAGGTCAAGGGACTTCAGCAGTTTTGATATGGTTTGTAAGCAGTCCCGCCTGCGCCGTTTCTGATGAATAATAAGGGGTTCTGCAATACTGTCATACACGGAAAAATAGGGATTCAGAGACTGATAAGGGTCCTGGGGAATCATCTGCACTTTTTTCCGAAAGGTTTTTAATGATTTTCCCTTAAGGCAGCCGGCATCTTTGTCATTAAAGAGAAAACGGCCGGTATCTGGTTTTTCAAGCTTGAGCAGAATTCTGCCAAGGGTTGTCTTTCCGCTGCCGCTGGCCCCGACAAGTCCGAAAATCTCCCCTTTTTGAATTTGAATGGATATATGCTTTAATGCGTCTATCCTGCCGGTTTTAGCTCTGGACAAAAACCGGCCTGACCCATAGGATTTGCAGACATCTTTTAATTCCACAATGGGAGTGATCCCGTTACCATCGCTGGTTTGAGTCTGAGATCTGGCTGCTGCACCTGAAAAGCCTTTTTGGTCAGAAAAAAAATTCAGGCTGTTCCGGGAGCTGTCAAGGGTGATACAGGATTGCATGAGATTTTTTGTCACTTCATGGGAAGGAAAAGAAAGGATATCTTCCTTTTTACCATACTCTATGATCCTGCCATTGGAAACCACAGCAATGTCATGGCAGATCTCGGAAACCACAGACATATCATGGGAAATCAAAACAATGGAAATCTGCTTTTCTTTCTGAATTTCTTTGAGTTTTTCAAGGATCTGGCTTTGAACCGTCATATCAAGGGCTGTTGTGGGTTCATCCGCTATAATAATATCCGGGCTGCAGGCCAGAGCCATGGCAATAACCGCTCTCTGCTTCATCCCCCCGCTGTACTGGTGAGGAAAATCATATATCCGTGAGGGAGACAGGCCGACATCCTCAAAAAGAACCTGAACTTTTTCTTTGACCTGGGATCTTGTCATTTTCCTCTCATGGGTGTAAAGCACTTCTTCCACCTGATTCCCCACCCGCTGAACCGGATTTAAGGAATTCATTGCCGCCTGAAATATCATGGCAATCTTTTTTCCCCGCAGCTCCAGAACCCTGTCTTCAGGCAGGGACAGAATATCCTGATCCTTGAACACGATCTGTCCGGCTGCAATTTCTGCATTATCCGGCAGCAGCCGCATAATACAAAGCCCCAGGGTTGTCTTGCCGCTGCCTGATTCGCCGATAATACCAATGGATCTGCCTTTTTCCAGGGAAAAGGACACATCTTTGACAACAGGGACCACACCCGAAGGCGTGTTATAATTTATACATAGATGTCTGACATTGAGCAGGGCCATTTAATCTTCTATTTTCTCCTTTCTCAGCCTGGGGTCCAGGATTTCCTCCATGGCCCGGCCAATCATGTAAAAGGACAGGGTGATCAGGGAAATACAGATTCCCGGAGGAAAAAGCCAGTACGGGGCCTGGAACATATTTCCGGTTTTCCAGACCCACTGCAGCATCATTCCCCAGCTTACCGTACCGGGGTCGCCAAACCCCAGAAAGGCCAGAACCGCCTCCAGTATAATGGCGGAGGTGACCCTGAAGGTCATGAACAGCAGGGCCATGGGCAGCACATTGGGCAGAATATGTCTGAAAACGATCCTGAAATGGGAGGCCCCGGCCACCCTTGCCGCATCAATAAAGGGTTTTTCCTTAATGGAAAGGGTCTGGGATCTGATCACCCGGGCCACACCGGGCCAGCGGAACAGAGCAATGAGCATGACAATGGTCCATATGCTCAACTGACCGATAAAGGAAGACAAAAGCAGCACCACAAGAAGGGTAGGCAGCAGCATGATCAGATCTGCCGTGCGCATGAGCAAAGTATCAATGAGTTTCCCGCTGTATCCTGCTGTCATGCCCACAATGGTTCCAAAAACAATACTCATAAAGGCCGCAGAAACACCCACCATAAACGCCACTCGGGCTCCGGTCAGCAGCTGGCTGAACAGATCCCTCCCCATATAATCAGTCCCCAGCCAGTGATTCCATGCCGGCGGTGTTACATTGGAGATATTGGGGTCCACTCCGGTCATGGGGTGATACATGGGGTCAATCAGAGGCGGAAAAAAACTGGCCAGGGCCATCAGCCCAAAGGTAATCAACAGCACAACCCCCCATTTTCCAATGGGATTCTGCCAGAAAAAGGCCATATACTGACCGCCTTTTCCTGATAATATTCTGTGCCCTGCCTGCTGCAGGTATGTTTTCTTCTTAAGGGCCACGGATGATATTCCTCCCTAAATACAACCTTTCCCATATCTGAAGGTCAGTATTGAAGTCAAGGTCAGTATTGAATTCTTGGATCCAGATATGTATACACAATATCCACGATAAAATTGGACACCAGCACCACAATTGAGATAAACAAGAATGAGGCCAGAGCAAGGGGATAATCATTATTTGTCACGGCAAAGATCAATTCCCTGCCAATCCCGGGCCAGGAAAAAATTATTTCTGTCAGCGCACCCCCGTTCACAGAAAAGGCAAGGCTCAGTCCCACACTGGTCACAACGGGCAGGGAGGCATTGGGGGCAACGTGACGATTACAGATCTGCCTGTTGCTCAGCCCCTTTGCTCTGGCCGTGAGTATATAATCCTCTCCAATGACTTCCAGCATACTGCTTCTCATGATCAGCATATACGACCCAAAATGAATAATGCACAGGGTAAACAGCGGAAGAACCATGTGATACAGAATGTCCAGGGTTTTTGCAACATATCCGGTTTCAGGCTGAATCCACAGCTCCGGTGATAATATTCCCCCCAGGGGGAACCACCCGATCTGATACCCGAACACCCAGATGATCAGCAGGGCAGCCCAGGGCAGAAACAGGGTGTGGCAGACCAGGGCAAGGATGGTACCCAGGGTATCAATGAGCTTTCCTTTATGCCATGCAGTGATCCGTCCCAGAAAAATACCGGCAAAGGCGGAAAGGACAATCGAGGTGGTAAACAATAAAATCGTATTGGGCAGACGGTCTCCAATAATCTGAATCACTGGTTCCCCATAGTGAAAGGAATTGCCGAAATTTCCCTGGAAAAAATTTTTAATATAAATCACATACCGGGTGAAAAGAGGCTGATCCAGGCCCAGCTGTGAAATCATATAGGCGGCATCCTCATGGGTCATGGAGGGATCTACCATTCTGCTTACAGGGTCACCTGGTGCAAAATGAAAAAGCAGAAAAAAAAGGGTCATGATCACAAAAAAAATAACAATGATTTCAACGATCCGTTTTAAAAAGAAATATTTCATGGTCATGGAACAGCCCCCTGATGTTTTACACAGCAAAGGGACCAGATATTGCCGATCCCTCCCACCATCTCAACCCATCCTGAAAACTCAGTATTGTTCACAGCTTCTATCAGGGCGGGATTGTATAAAGGCAAATAGGGCAGATCCCTTAAAATGATCTCCTGCATTTCCCATATCAGTTTCTGTCTTTCAAATTTGTCCATGGCGGCAAGGGAGGCATTGGCAAGGCGATCAAACTCAGGATTTTTATATCCGCTCATGTTCCAGCCCCTGCTTTTGTCGTTGTTGGAATGGAAAAAACTCCTCAGATAGTCTGGATCCAGAGACAGCCTGCCGTATCCAAAAATAAAGGTATCAAACTCATGTCTGGCCTTTACCGTGTTCAGCAGCGCGCCAAATGACATGGGACGGCTTTGCGCGGGCAGCCCCAGATCCTTGAACCATTCCTGGATCATGGTACCGCAGGCCGCCCGGTGGGGATCATACCCGGCCGGAGGCGTGAGTATGGTAAAGGCCTCCATGGGTCTGCCGTGGGGCATACGGATGGTTGAAGGAGAAACAATGTCATTGTTTTGATCCACTGGCGGGTCTTCCCAGGTATAGCCCTTTGAAGAAAGCATCTGATATGCCTTTTTGATTCTCTCTGCTCTGGAAAGTCCGCAGCCGTAGTCCGGGAGATCGGGATTGTGCCAGAAATCATTGCCTTTGGGGACAACAGAGGTCATTTGTGTGGCAAACCCCTGAAGGATAAGAGAAACAATAAACTGCTTATCAATTAAAAAGGCCATGGCCCGCCTGAGATTTGGATCTGAAAACGGGGGTTTGCGCACATTAAAGCCCATATAGTAAAAGGCGCTTTTTTTACTGACAAACACATCTATATTCTTGTGCCGGGTCAGCCCTTTCATATGCCCGGGCTGAATACCGGACCAATAGTAATCCACACTGCCTTTTTTCAATGCCAGTATGGCCACATCAGCGGACCTGTAAACCTTGAAGAGAAGTTTATCAATATAAGGCCCCAGTGTATGACCTTTGATGGTTTGGTTTTCTCCGAAAAAAAACGGGTTTTTTTCAAAATAAAGATAGGCGCCCTGGCGTTTCTCTTTTAAAACAAAGGGGCCGCACCCTAAGGGGATTTCAATTTTATGGTTGATCAGCGCCTTATATGGTTTTTCACTGTGACGGGCTTTTTCTGCAGCAGCTTTCCATTCTTTTTTTGAAACAATGGGGATACCAAGGGAGCGGGTTAAAAAAACAGCCTTGGGTTCCTCAAGATAAAAACGCACTGTATGTTTGTCCACTGCCTCAACTTTTTTGACAAACCGCCATTTTGAAATAAACCGGGGCACCTGAAACTCTTTTATCAGGTTTATGGTAAACACAACATCACTTGATGTCAGATCCGACCCGTTTGACCATTTTACCGGTCTCAAGGATACTGTATAGGATAGATCCCCAGGAGAATAGACTGGATCACTGTCGGCCAGCCATGGAATCAGATCCAGTTCTTCCGGGTCTCTGATATATAAGGGCTGATAAATCAGAGAAAGAATTTTTCTGGAATTGGCATCACTTGCAAGCCAGATATTAAAGCTTTCAGGCTCTTCAGACACAGCGATTTTTAAAAAATTTTTCTCATTTTTCCTTCCCGTACAGGACATAAGCATGACAGCCGATAAAAAAATCAGCAGAACACAGGCGGTAACTTTAAGGCATGCTCTGTTTTCAGCCATGGAAAATATTCCCTGCTTTTTTCTCAAGAAAATCAACCAGGTCTTTTTCCAGTTTAAGCCCGCTTAACTGATTAATCCGTGGAATTCCCCCGGGGCTGACGCAGTTGATTTCTATCAATTTTTCATCTATCATATCAATCCCCACAAAAAACAGGCCGTCCCTGACCAGTTTCGGACCAATGGAGCGGCATATCTCGGCTTCCCTGGCGGTAATCTCATGTTTAAACGGCTTTCCGCCGGCATGGATATTGGTTCTTAACCCGCCGTCAACCGCTTTTCGCGACATGGCCCCGAGAATTTCACCATTGAGCATTAAAATCCTCACATCTCCCTTCTCCCGCACCTCCTTAAGATACTCCTGAACCATAATAGTCTCCCTTTCAGGATAGGGGCGGTAGGCAGACACATAGTAATGAATCAGAGAGTTGAGATTTTCCTGATCCTTTGTACTGACCTTGATTACCCCCTGCCCGCCGAACCTGTCAAGGGGTTTAACAATCATATCTCCTCCGAAATCATCAATAATCCGTTTAATTCTTTCAGGGTCCCTTGAGATATGGGTTTCAGGAATAAACTCTGGAAAATTCATGCAGTAAAGCTTGCTGTTTCCCATCATCACCCCGGCAGGATCATTTATAATAAAGAGCTTTTCCTTTACAGGGGCAATAAACTCCATTGCCTTGTAATTCAAAGGCGGGTCCTTTCGCAGAAACAATACATCGATTTCAGTTAAAATTTTGAAAATTCTCTGGCTGTGCCGGCATTTTTCTTTTATTTTTTCCCAGTATTCATTTAATGAAGAACAAGGGGACACGGTGATATCATCCATCCTGGCCACAACCTTCTGGGCCCTGACATAGATATCATGGGGCTCAAGAAAAAACATAAAATGCCCGCGCCTGTGACATTCATACATAATGGCGCTGGTGGTTTCATACTCAGGATTAATCTGCTCCGGCCTGTCCATTAAAAACGCGATTTTCATAATCCCTCTGTTTTTTTATATAAAAGCCATCAGCCTTCAGCCATCAGCCGTCAGCCTTCAGCCTTCAGCCATCAGTACTCAGCTAACAACTAACGGCTAACAGCTAACAGCTAACGGCCAACGGCTAACGACTAACAGCTAACGGCTAACAGCTAACGGCTAACGGCTAAAGGCTAACAGCTAACAGCTAACGGCTAACGGCTAACGGCTAACAGCTAACAGCTTTCATGCTTTGTTGTGCCTGTCATGGCATGGCCGTTATAACTCGGTTATCAAGTTTTTATGGAATGGCCGATTAAGAGCCCCCGGCGGTTGCCTGTCAGGACCATTGAGAACCAAAGGAGATCAGGCTTTTTCCCTGCCAGGCACTGCAACAATCAAGTATCACACAATTCTTTTGAACTGCTTTTCGATTTCCCTGCGAGACCAGATTATCCGGGTGGGACGTCCGTGGGGGCAGTACCCTGGGATGTCGCATTGTTCCAGATCCCTGATCAACGCCTGCATTTCAGCAGGATTCATCGTGTG
>JAWOEJ010000386.1:0-5881 GCA_046482845.1 Desulfobacteraceae bacterium
AAACTGGTTGTTGACGGCAGTGATGCCTTTGATCTGATTGTGGCAGCCCGCAGCAGGGAAACCAGGTTTAAGATCATCAGACAAGATATCAGCGTTAAGACAGGTAAATTCATATGCTCCAGGGATAAAGGCATTGAATATGTCAGTGTACCTGAAACAGAAAGAAACCAGGCTTCTTTAGAACAAGAAAATATTCAGAAACTGGCTGATCTGTCGGTAAAAATAGAAAAATTTTATACGATTCCCCAGGACATTGAATGGGCGCTGACAAAAGAGGGGGAACTATATATTCTTCAGTGCCGTCCCCTTCAGCAGATAAACGTGGGAAACAACAGGTCCGGTAAAATCACTGCAGAGGGTTTAGAAGAACATCTTATTGTGTCAGGGGGGATCACGGCCAGTCCCGGTACGGCCTGCGGTGTTGTCTATATGGCCAGAAGGGATGCGGATATTCTATGGTTCCCTGAAAATGCCGTTCTGGTGGTGGAGCAGGCCCGTCCCCGATGGGCACCACTTTTAATCAGGGCTGCGGCCCTGATTTCTGAGCATGGCGGTTTTGCCGGGCATCTGGCAAATGTGGCCAGGGAGTTTTCAGTGCCTGCAGTGATGAACCTTTCAGGAGCCATGGAAAAACTCTCCCATGGAGAAATGATTACAATTGATGCGGAAACCTGTTCCATTTACAGGGGGGAGCACAAGGAGGTGCTTGACCGTGAGAAACCGGCAAAAAAGCATCTGATCAAGGGAAGTACAGTGTTTCAAATTCTTGAACGAGCGGGCAGCCTTATTCTTCCGCTGAATCTTCTGGATCCGGATTCAACTGAGTTCAAACCCTCATCCTGTTCCACTTTTCATGATATTACCCGTTTTATCCATGAAAAATCCGTGTACGAGATGTTCAGTTTTGGCAGGGAAAATGATTTCCCAGAGCATTCAAGTAAACAGCTCTACTATAATGCCCCTTTGAACTGGTGGATTTTAAACCTCGATGACGGCTTTAACGCGCATATAAATGGCAGATATGTCCATCTTAAAAATATAGTGTCTGAACCCATGCTTGCCTTCTGGAAGGGGTTTATTGCCGTTCCCTGGGATGGACCGCCGCCGGTCGACAGCAAAGGACTGATGTCTGTGATGTTTCGATCCACCATGAATCCCTCCCTGGTTCCCGGGGTCCGGTCAAAGTATGCGGATCGGAATTACTTCATGATTTCAAAACACTATTGCAGTCTGAATTCACGGCTGGGGTATCATTTTTCAACATTGGAAGCCCTGATCAGCGGCCGCATATCAGAAGATTATATCAGCTTTCAATTTAAGGGAGGGGCAGCAGATTATGACAGAAGGCTTAAACGGGTTCACTTTATAAAAGATATTCTGGAAAAATACGGATTCAATGTAAATGTAAGAGAGGACAATCTGATGGCGCGTATTGAAGGACAGACCCCGGAACATTTGATCCGGCGGTTGATGATACTGGGATATCTCAGCCTTCACACCCGGCAGATTGACATGATCATGACAAATCCGAAACGGGTCACCTATTACCGGAATAAACTTGGCAGAGATATTGATGAAATGCTCATCAAAGGATAATGTTTAAGATAAGGAGAGACATCATGGATAAGATCAATCTTTTAATTGTGGATGATGAAGAAGACTTTCTGCATTCAATTACCAAAAGTCTTGAAGTCAGGGGGTTTAATGTAACTGCTGTGAACAGGGGAGAAAAAGCCATTGCAGCGGCAAAGAACAACCCTGTGGACATTGCCCTGGTGGATTTGAAAATGCCGGGTATTGACGGAGAGGAAACTTTAAAGGCACTTAAAAAAGAACACGAATGGATGGAGGTGGTTATTCTTACAGGACACGGCACCATTGATTCTGCTGTGGAGTGCACCAAAATAGGGGCTTTCTCCTTTCTGCAGAAACCCTGCGAGTTAAACGAGCTTTTGGAAACCCTTAAAAACGCATTTAAAAAACGGGTCATGAACAAAAAAAACATTGAGGAAAAAGAGCTTGATAAGCTGTTGAAACGACAGTCCCAAACCCCTCGAGAAATACTGAAGGAGCTCCAGGAAATTGACAAAAGCTAAAGTTTTTTTAAACAATTGTTTAATTTCACGCCTGTTTAATTAAAAACAGGCGTGAAAAAGGGCTGTCAGGTAAAATGGATGTATTTCATAAATTAAAAAAATTCAAAACCCTTTTGATTGATGATGATGAATGGATCAGAGATGCCATGGTCATCTTTTTTCAAAGTGAAGGATGTGCGCTGACAGCCCTTGAAACAGCAGAGGAAGCACTTCATCTTCTTGAAAGGGAAGCCTTTGATATTTTAATTGTAGACTATATGCTTCCAGGTATAAACGGGATTGAATTTTTTAAAAGACTTGACAGAATAAAAAAAGCCAGTGAATGTCCAGCCCGTGCCACATCATTACCGGTTAAAATCCTGATCACCGCCCATGGTGAAAAAGAAATCGTGGAGCAGGCAGACCGGGCCGGTATCCATGAACTGATCCTTAAACCCTTTACCCCGGAATCCATTGAAAATTCTCTGAAAAAATTTATATGAGACTTGATTATATATCTGTTTTATGTTACATGTAACATAAAGATAGGGAGCAAATTAATATGGCAAGTATAGTAGAAAGGGTGCAAAAGCATCGTGAAGGGCTTCGGGCCGCTGGTTTGCGGCCATTGCAGATATGGGTCCCTGATACCAGTCGCGAGGGGTTTGCGGAAGAATGCCGTCGCCAGTCACTATTAATTGCAAATGATTCACAGGAAAAGGATGTGTTGAATTGGATTGAAAACGTCACTGATACGGACGGGTGGACATGAAGCGTGGGGATATTGCGCCGGTTGTGGTTCCAGGTGCATACGGGAAACCACGGCCAGCTTTGATATTTCAGTCGGATCTGTTCAGTGAGCATCCGTCCGTAACCATCTTACCTGTGACATCCGATCTCAGGGATGCGCCACTTTTTCGCTTACGGATTGAACCGACACCGGAAAATGGCTTGCATTCTTTATCAGATGTCATGATTGATAAAATTTTAACTATCCCGCGAGGGAAAGTTGGTTCAGTTTTCGGCCATCTGGAGGATTTTCATATTGTGTCAGCCGAAAGGTTGATTGCATTATTCCTGGGAATTGCTTAATCTTGATTATTTGAGGGCCATGAACTTAAACAGCATTTATTCTGTTTGAGGTCATGACCCTTTTACTCGATCATCAAGTTTTTTGAATACCGCCGCCCTCAGCGGTTGCCTGTCAGGAACGAGAACGACGGAGGACTTTTTCCCTGCCAGGCTAAAAATCAAGGAACTGCGGCCTGCGGTCCTCAAACAGCTTGATTTTCTTAACGCCTGGCAGGGAAAAAGTCTGATCTCCTTAGGTTCTCAATGTTCCTGACAGGCAACCGCTGAGGGCTCTTAATCGGCCCTTCCATAAAAACTTGATAACCGAGTTTTAAGAATTGCAGGCTCCAGAAGTCAGTCTATTCCTGGTCAAACACCCGTCCTGGAAACCGCATCAGCTGCTGCACATTGGCTTTTCTGATTTTATCATCCTGATCTGCCTTTTTCATATATGCCTGGGCAATCTTTTCACACAATTCTTCAAATTTGGCAGGTTTCAGAATATAGTCAAACGCCCCTAAGCGCATGCCCTCTACACTGGATTCCACTGAACCGTGCCCGGTAAGCAAAATAACCTCTGACAGGGGCCGCTCTTTTTTTATCTCCTTTAATGCATCAATGCCGTCCATGCCGCCGGGCATTTTAATGTCGAGCAGCACCACATCAAAATACTTTCCCCTGATTTTCTCAAGGGCCTCTTCTCCGCTGGATACGCCCACTGCATCCAGGTTTTTCTTTTTTAACCGTTTCACAATGGTTTCCAGAAAATCCATTTCATCGTCAACTACAAGCACTTTTATTTCCATCATACGCTCCTTTTTGGTTTTGGTGTAAGGCCTGGATCAAAGGCCGTAATCATAAATCAATTAAAAATTGGCGGTTTTGCCCTTTTTTCGTTCAAACACTAATTAAGCGGAAAAACAATGGTAAATGTTGTTCCCTGGTTTACTTTGCTTTTTACGGAAATCCTGCCTCCCAGCTGTTCAATTATTCTGTGGGTGATGGAGAGGCCAAGCCCTGTACCATGGCCTTTTTCCTTTGTGGTAAAAAACGGATCAAATATTTTGTTTACAATATTTTCAGGAAGGCCCTGACCGGTATCCTTTATTGTAACAATTATTTTGTCAGCATCTTTAAAGGTTGTCACAAAGATAAAGCCTTCCTTGTCAATGGCATCCACAGCGTTGTTTATAATATTCAGGAATACCTGCTGGAGCTGGGATCTATCGCTTTTGATGTCAGGAATGGAGTCGTCAAAGGATTTTTCTATTTTAATATTGTTTATTCTGGCATGATGATCGAGAAACTGCAGGGTCTGGGTGATGACCTCATTGATGTTGATTCTTTCCATGGAAGGCTCCATGCTTCGGGCAAACCCCAGCATATTGTGCGTCACCTTGCCTGCACGCTCCACATGTTCTTCAATCTTTTCTACTGCATCATAATATTCCTGAAAGTTTTCACTTTTTTGAAAGGTTTCCTCTTCCAGCAGGGTTTTCATCCATCCGGCCTTGTTTGAAATAATGCCTAAGGGATTGTTGATTTCATGGGCCACACCTGCTGCCATTTTACCCAGGGCTGCCAGCTTGTCTGTCTGAATCAGCTGGGCGTTCATTTCATCAAGCTTTTTATCCCGTTCCTGGAGTTTTGACACGCTGAAACCGGTCGCAGCAATTGTGGTCGCCACGATGGCCAGCAGTGCCGTGAAAAATATAATGAAATTTTCCTGTTTCAGGGCAGACACATAGAGGAGGTTTTCATTGGTGTTTTGAGTGACCACCAGAAGCCATTTATGATGATTCAGCCACATGCCGGCATGGATAAATCTGTTTTTGCCGAATGGATCGTTGCTTAAAAAAGTAACCCCCGAGCCGAACCGGTCCGTTTCAATACCGGACGGTTCAAGGATTTTATTTGTTTTAAATCTGGATGGAGACTGAAGAATCCCCTCCTGATTGATGATAAAGGCATCTCCGGTATTACCGGTTTGAGCTGTTTTTACAATTCTGACAAAGACTTCAGGGTCGATGGTTGCCCTTAAAATCCAGTTTTCATCGTTATCCCGTGATTTGACAGCCAGAACAAAATGGGGGAGCTGTCTGTACCCCATATAAACGTCACTGATGTATAATCCTTTTATCATTGTCTGGTTAAACCATTCCTGGTCTTTGTAATTAAGTCCTTCCAGATTGTAGGGACCAATATACGCGAGGTGATCACCGCTGCTGTCAATCACTCCGAGATCAATCAGCCCCCCGCCTGTCTGGGTGTTGATGGTTTCAAACAATTCCCTCAAATTGGCTTTTTTGTTGTAAAACCCAAGGGAACCTGATTTTGCCAGTGTGGACAGGATCACCTGACGTTCCTCAAGGAAAAGATCAAGGCTCTGCACACAGGCTTTTATCCGTGATGCGATGTGCTGTTTATTCCTATCATTGTATATTTTTGCAAATTCATAATAAATGGTATAACCAAGCAGAATCAAGGGAACAATTGAAATCAGCAGGGTCAGCATCACCATTTTTCGTTTAAATTCCCTGTACATGGCTTTACTCATTATGAAAAATCTCCATATGTGAACTGATATTATTCATTACGACATAACAGGCCAGCTGATAAAAGTCCAGTACCCGACAAGGACCCAGAGATACATGGTGATCATGCACAGGATCCAGAAGGGAACCCCGTATTTAACAAAATCCATGACATCAAGCATTCTCTCTCCTGTTTCAGGG
>JAWOEJ010000396.1:0-7370 GCA_046482845.1 Desulfobacteraceae bacterium
CCTAAGGGGCGGCACCGCATGAAAGATGACAAGAGATGCCCGGCATTTTTTTGCCAGAACCCTGCCCCAGGAGATCACCTGGGCCGAATAGTCTGACAGATCGATGGTGCAGAGTATTGTCTGGATTTTCATGGCCATAATACCCGCCTGCCTTTTTTGGAAAAAAGAATCGTAAAAGGGCTGTTGGTTCAATCTAACATGATCCCGCTAAAATGCAACGCCGCAGGCAAAAAAGGGCTGTCACACCTTCCGGCTGCGCGGTCAGATTTTTTTGCTCCGGTATCCAAGCCCCCATTGCCCCAGCGCCTGCAACAGAAAGAGCACCGCCAGAACATGGAATCCGGTAAAACCCCGGACTGCTTCCCCGAACATCCCGAGAGCTGCCGGGCCGACAAAGAATCCAATTCCCCAGAACAGATAGAACGCGCCGGATATGGTTCCTTTCAATGAATCCCCCACGGAATTGTTCAGCCATGACAGGGCGGATACGCAGAACATGCCCAGCCCGCAACTGGCCAGAAACAGCCATGGATAGATCCCCCACCCGTCTTTACCCGGAAACATCCCAAGCCCTGCGGTGATCATCAACAATCCCAGGATCATGGTCTTTGTCCGTCCGTGCCGGTCGGATACGGGGCCGGAAATGATCTGGGACAGGCTGATGCCGATATAAAACAGCGTGAAAAACCCGCCCACCTGGGCCTGTGTGAAGCCTTTTTCCTGGATCAGAAATCCGGGAAGCACGGTCAGGGAAATGCCGTATCCGGCCCCATACAAAATGATGCCGGAAAACACGGCCAGCGTACCCGGATGGGCAAGAAGCGTTTTAAAGCTGTCCTTATCCAGGGCTGCATCAACCACACGCCTCTCTGCCCCGGGATCCTTGACCGTCGCAAAGATGAGAAAAGCGCCCAGGACACCTGACAGGGCAAACAGCACAAAGGGTTCATTTCTCACCCAGACCCCGGCCATCAGAATCCCGAAACCACTGCCAAGGGTGAGGCCCAGGTGAAGCGATGCATTGTAGATTCCGATCACCTTCCCTTTTGCTGCGGGATACAGCATGGATAAAAGGGCCGGTGCGAGCGCCCACAAAGGGGCCTCACCGATTCCCTGGAGCAGCCTTCCTAAAAAAACCATCTCCTGGGTATGTGAAAAACAGTAAATAAGTCCGGAGACTGCACAAATCAGGTACCCGCCCAGCAGAAAGCGCCGGACCCCATATCGATCAGACAGGCGCCCTATGGGAAACTGGAGCAGCACAAACGGGACGGCAAATGCAGAGGCCAGATAGCCAACAGTCTTTAACGATCCGGTAAAAACAATGATTTTCTGGGGGAGCAGCGGGACGATCATCCCGACCCCGAACATGAATACGAATACTGACAGATTCAATCCAATGATGGATATCCGTTTTTCCATAACAATTCCGCCTGTGATGAATGCCCTCTCTTGATTGCACAGAAAAGATGCCGCACAACTGCACATTGCCGGTGTCTTCCTGAACAAAAAATCAGGGAGAGCGTTTTATGATGCCGTGTGATTACCTGACAGCCGATCAGCTCTGACAGGGTGGCGGCGGTGGCAGAATCCGTTGAAAAAACATTTGTAAAATTCCTGTTGGTTGATTGATCAAATAAATCTTCATAACAGTATCCCTGGACATTGTAAATCAATTTCAGGGTCAGCATTCGTGAAAATCGGTAAACGGAGATGGAACAACTACAGATCCTGGATTCCGGGGGCAATGCCTGCTTTGACTTCAACTTAACCATGTCGGAAAAATACTGGATAAAAAAGCCCGCCTGCTGGTGATCATTTAATTTTTATAAGCGTAACCAGATGTAGTTCACCAATTGTAATTGTCCGCCCAGTGTGTTCAGCAGATTCTCGGTCTACCTTATGGTATAAGGTTGTTGAGCTTTTACAGAATACATGATAGGCAAGTTATGAATACTATGGAAAAATCTATTATGAGGTTTACAAAATATGAATTTTCAACCGAGGTATTGCGAAATAGCTACCGAACTTTGCGACACAACTCGTTCTGAATATCGTCAGCGCAATCAAATATTCTCCGCCTACTCAAGCCATGATATTTCATTAGTTGGGCAAATTGAAGCTGCTATTAAAAATTTAAACAAGGAGACTGATTTTCAGTGGATATCTTGGCCAAATGATATGGAAATCGAGAATACTCTGATCTTTTGTGAAATATGTAAGCATATTCATCAATCCAAGGCAGTACTTGTTGAACTTTCAGATTTGAATTTCAATGTAATTTTTGAATATGGCTATTCACTGGGACTTGGTAAAAAAATACATCCTATTGTAGAAACAGGTTTTAATTTCAAAAATGTTGAAAGATTTTTGTACCCATTGCTTGGCATAGGCCTCGGCACATATGATCGAAACAAACTATCACAAAAATTACGAAAAAAAAGGTTCTGGGAAAAAAAGGCTGTAAAAACAGCATACCATTTTGGTAGCAATAATCTACTCAAAGATGATTATAGAATTGAGGCTAACTCAATCCTATATATTAAAAACGTTGACGATTCATCTGTCTCTGATGAAATCGAAAAAGAGTTAGTTAAATCATCAACCAATCTAATTGTAGACGATGCCCAAGAAGAAAATTACAATATAATTTGGTATTCGAAACAAATCAAACGCTCATTTGGTGTCATTATTGATTTGGGGATGTCAAGCAAAACAGACAATATGAAACATTTTTTAAAATGTGCGTTTATTGCTGGAATTAGTGTGGCGACAGGACGTAGAACTTTAATAATCAACTCTGTTCACGCTGAAAAACCATCAGATATCATCACTCTGGTAAAAGAATATAATTCCCCTAAAAATGCTCGGAGAATGGTGGCTTCATATTTAGATAAACATGCTAATATACTTTCTATGATCAACACTTATATTGATACACTTCATAGAGATCGCTTAACCGTTTTTGATAAAATAGATTTGGGTGAGCATGTTGCAGTTAATGACCTATTTTTCATTAAAAAGTGTTTTGTGGAAATTCCCGAATACAAAATTTTGAGCCGCCCAGGATATAAATTAATAATTGGGCGAAAAGGGACTGGAAAAAGTGCTGCTTTTTTTCACTTTAAACAAAACAATAATAGAAAAAATGAAATTGTTATCCATCAATTATTCGATAAGTATAATCTGAATGATTTATACACTATTACAGAATGGTTTCCAGATATTGATGAAAAGAACAAAATTGCAACAGCATTTTGGACCTTTGTTCTACTATCAATAATCGCTCATAAAATCAAAAGATCGATTGATGAAGACACTGATCCGTTACCACCTGAAACAGAGGAATTAAATAAATCTTTTATTGATTTTTTCGATTCAACGGAAATGTTTTGCCTTGAAAAAAACATAACAGAGCAAGTATTAGAGCTTTTAGACGAAATAAAGAAAAAAAATGCGAAAAATATAAAACAAATACAAGCCGATTTTTATTCTAATGCCATTATTCAGCTCAAAGAATTTGTCGTTGATTATTTTTTAAAATCTGACAAAACACTTTACTTTAATATTGACGGGCTTGATGCAAACCTTGACCTTCAGAAGAACAAAAAAATCATTTCACTAATACTATATAATCTGCATGAAGTTTGTTGCAATCTATTGGGCCATCTTGTTGATAAATACTCTATAAACTTGTTTTTAAGGACAGATCTTTATTTGGCTTTCAAAGATAAAATCACAGAGAAAGATAAAATCACCAAAGCCTTTTTCAACTGGAACGAGGAGTATCTTTTTCAGCTAATCAATTACCGTCTATCTGAAAACGATATTAGACACATAGCAGATTTGCTTGATGATAGCTTCAATATTGATACATTAACAAAAAAAATGAGACGGTATGTATATGAACGGCCAAGGGATTATATATATATTTTCAATAACTTCATCCAGATTGCACAATCTCTGAAGAAGGACAAAATTGACACAAAAGTTTTCAACGAATCTTTAGATTACTATACTCGTCATATAAATGAATCTCTTGAAGCAGAGTTTTTATCATTACAATATGAAATCACATATAGTGAACTGCTTACAAGCCTAAAGGCATCTTTAATTAAAGACAAGAGAAGATTGAGAGTAAAAAAATTCATACAGCTTTTAGAACAAATGGACCTAACAGAAGATGATATTCATGCCTTTTTGCTATTCTTGTTACAAATAAAATTCATATTGCTTTACCATGACAACAAACCCATTGAATGGAATAAATTGAGCGATCCCAATTTAAAACTCAAACAAATTTTAAAGGCCTCACATAACCGATATTTCTATTTCCCAGATATTATACAAAAAATCATCGATGAATTGTTTTAGCATATGCCAAGCCACATATAAAAATAGGACGACCCATTATCTCATAGTCCAAAAACTTGCTGATAAAGACGACTTAACTACCACGTGGTTCACACTATACGTTTTGCATTAAGGGCAAAGTTTAATATGAACAAAACCCCCGAACAAAAAGCACGAGACGACATCGACAGCATGCTTGCGCGTTCCGGCTGGGTGGTGGTGGATAAAAACGCCATCAACTGGGGCCTGGGTCCGGGGCTTGCCGTTCGGGAATATCAGACAGATGTGGGGCCGGCGGATTATGTCCTGTTTCTGGACCGCAACCCCGTCGGCGTAATTGAAGCCAAAAAAGAAACCGAAGGCCACCGCCTGAGCGTTCATGAGCACCAGGCGGAATTTTACGCCCAAAGCAGACTGAAATGGTTTGCGGACAGTTGCTTCCTTCCGTTTGTGTATGAAAGCACTGGCATATTGACGCGGTTTACCGACATGAGAGACCCCAAACCCAGAGCCCGACCGGTCTTTTCATTTCACCACCCGGAAACGTTAAAAGAGAGATTCCGACAGAAAACCAGCCTGCGCCAGCGCTTGCAGCAGTTGCCGGATCTGCCCGAGAAAGGCCTTAGGAGCTGCCAGACCCGGGCCATTACCAATCTTGAAACATCCTTCCGGGAAAATCGTCCCCGGGCCCTGGTACAGATGGCCACGGGCAGCGGCAAAACCTTCACCGCCATTACGGCTGTGTATCGCCTGCTCAAGTATGCGGATGCCAAACGGATTCTGTTTCTGGTGGATACCCGGAACCTGGGAGAGCAGGCCGAGCAGGAGTTCATGGGATACCTGCCCAATGACGACAATCGCAAATTCACCGAACTGTATAACGTCCGGCGCCTGAACTCCAAATATATCCCGCCGGACAGCCAGGTCTGCATCAGTACCATCCAGCGGATGTATTCCATTTTAAAAGGAGAAGATCTCGAAGAAACCTCAGAGCAGACCAATCCCCATGAATACGTGGAGACCGGGCCGCCCCGGCCGGTCGAATACAATGAAAACGTACCGCCGGAATTTTTTGATTTCATCGTGATTGATGAATGTCACCGCTCCATCTACAACCTGTGGAAACAGGTGCTCGATTATTTTGACGCTTTTTACATCGGCCTGACTGCCACCCCGGACAAGCGGACATTCGCCTTTTTCAATGAAAACGTGGTCAGCGAATACCGGCATGAAGACGCCGTGGCCGACGGGGTCAATGTCGGGTTTGACACCTATCTGATTGAAACCCAAATTACCCGGGGCGGTGCCAAACTGGTTGCCGAGCAATGGGTGGACAAACGCGATCGCCTGACCCGGCAAAAACGCTGGGAACAGCTGGATGAGGAAGTGGTGTACACGCAAACCGATCTGGACCGGGATGTGGTCAACCCCAGCCAGATCAGAAACATCATCAAGGCGTTTCGGGACAAACTCCCGGAAATGTTCCCCGGACGGGAAGAAGTCCCGAAAACCCTTATTTTTGCCAAAACCGACAGCCATGCCGATGACATCATCCAGATGGTGCGCGAAGAGTTTGCCGAGGGAAACGCGTTCTGCAAAAAAGTCACTTACAAGGCGGAGGAAGATCCCAAGTCCGTGCTGGCTTCGTTCCGGAATGATTATCACCCCCGGATCGCGGTCACCGTTGACATGATCGCCACGGGCACGGATGTCAAACCCCTGGAATGTCTTGTCTTCATGCGGGATGTCCGCTCCAGAAACTATTTTGAGCAGATGAAAGGCCGGGGAACCCGGACCCAGGGATATGACGACCTGAAAAAAGTGACCCCTTCGGTGCATACGGCAAAAACCGGATTTGTGATCGTGGATGCCGTGGCGGTCAGCAAATCCGTTAAAACCGACAGCCGGCCCCTGCAGCGCAAAAAATCCATCCCCTTGAAAGATCTGCTCCAGGCGGCCCTCATGGGGCAGACTGATGAAGACCTGTATTCCTCACTGGCCGGCCGCCTGTCCAGGCTGGACAAACAGATCACCGATGATGAACGAAACCGGTTCAAACATCTGGCCCATGGCAAATCCATCAATCAGCTGGTACATGGCCTGCTCGATGCCCATAATCCGGACAGAATCATCGATCACGCGGTACAGAAATTTCATCTGCTGCCGGGGACTGAGCCGGATGACCATCAGCAGCAAGCTGCCCAAAAAGAGCTGATCCACACCGCCAGAGATACCTTTACCGGCGAACTCAACGAATTTATTGAAACCGTGCGCAAATCCCATGAACAGATCATCGACACCGTCAACCTGGATGATCTTGAATTTGCCGGCTGGGACAAACAGGCCCGCATCAGGGCACAGGAGGTGATCCAGGATTTCACCACCTTTATGCAGACCCACAAGGATGAGATCACAGCCCTTTCCATCTTCTACCACCAACCTTACAACCGCCGGCATGTCACCTATGCCATGATCCGGGAGGTGATGGACACCTTGAAGCTGAAAAAGCCGGCCCTTGCTCCGGCCCGGATCTGGCAGGCATTTGAGCAGATAGAAAAGGTGAAAGGCCGATCCCCGGAAAACGAACTCACGGCCCTGATTTCCCTGATCCGGCGGATCACCGGCATTGACGATTCCCTGACCGCTTTTGAGCAGACAGTGGACCGCAACTTTCAAAAATGGGTGTTCGGCAAACAGGTCGGGGCCGCCGCAAAGTTCACCGAAGAACAGATGACCTGGTTGCGCATGATCAAGGAACACATCATCAGCTCCGTGCATATTGAAAAAGACGATCTGGATTACGCCCCTTTTGACGGCCAGGGAGGCATCGGGAGGATGCATCAGTTGTTCGGAGATGAGATGGATGCGGTTATGGATGAGATGAATGAAGCGTTGGCGGTGTAAAGATGAAAAAAACGGTTGAAGCAAAAATCTTATTACCTGACAAATGTCAGGGCATCTAGCTCATTGACCACAATATCAATGTTGTCAGGACCAATCCCTGATGAGATAACCGT
>JAWOEJ010000402.1:0-5846 GCA_046482845.1 Desulfobacteraceae bacterium
GCCAGGCGTTGCGACAATCAAGCTGTTTGAGGACCAGTGGCCGCAGGTCGCCGATTTTTAGCCTGGCAGGGAAAAAGTCCTCCGTCGTTCTCGTTCCTGACAGGTAACTGCTGGGGGCGGCGGTATTCAAAAAACTTGATGGTCGAGTAGAAGAGAGTTCTCCTATATGCTGAAAAAAAAATGCGATACAAATATTGCAAGAACAATCAAGCTTGCAAGGCAGATGATCCAGCTTGCCCAGGAAGGTGATGCCCACAGGGAAGATCCTGCCTGCGGTGTTCTGTACGGCATTCTTCTTGATTCTGGATACAGGATTTTAAAACTTGCCACCCAGGAGAAGGAAAATCATATTAGAAAAGGCTGGTGGCAGAAAGACCTGGATGAAGATGGGTGTTAAAACAGGGTATTGATAAAACAGGATGATGAGGAAGATCCGGTATTGGTATCGGATCTTTCTTCTTTTTTTTCAGGTTCTTCACTGACAAACAGGGCAAAATCAGTCCTTGATCATCGTTTCGCCCAGCCATTAGCCCGTGACAAAAAATTTCCACGCATCTTGCATGTCTTTTTGCCCGTCTCCTGTGTTGCGCCAATGGAATATATTTCAATATGCCTCCATTGCCGCTCATTGAAGACGAACAACCCGATCATACAAATTGGCCTGCGCAATATACGTATATTATTTTCTTCCAGATCCCTTATTAAAAAATCGTTTGGCAGCGGTTGTACCATCCGTGCGTTTAATGAAAAAAATATGAATAGCAGTTAGCGCCGATAATATTCTGTTGTTCAAGCGGTGAAGACTATTATGTCTCAGAGATAGTTGAGTTGGCAATTGCGGCCTTTGACGCATGAACTGGATCGCTGAAACGTGTTCTCACATTCCTTTACTATATTTTCTAATCCCGTTAATTCTTCTTTGATTCCATCTGAAAAGTTATCTTGCATGCACCTGTAAGATGGCAATATTTTATCTGATTTCATTTCTAAACAATACCAGGTGTTACTTCAGCAAGGGCCTTTTCAGACAAAATAAGGGTCAGGACCGGGTGTCCTCTAAAATAATACGGCAGTCCGCAACCGTGGCGCCGGACCCCTGACTGTGGGCGATCAAAGGATTGATGTCCATTTCCAGGATTTCAGGATGATTGACCGCCATATCCGAAAGCCCCACAAGGAGTTTTTCAAGGGTTTCAATATCAGCCTTTTCTTCGCCTCTGAATCCCTTGAGCAGTTTATATCCTTTAATTCCGCGGATCATGCTTTTTGCATTGTTTCTGCCAACGGGGGCCAGTCTGAATTCCACATCCTGGAAGACCTCAACAAAGATGCCCCCCAGGCCGAATACAACCAGGGGACCAAAAATCGGGTAGCGGTTCAGCCCCATTATGACTTCCCTGCCCGGATCTGCCATTTTCTGGATCAATACCCCTTCAATGTCTTTTTCCGGCACATGCAAAGCCGCACTGGCCACGATTTCCTTAAAGGCCTTTTCTGCATCCATTTCATTTTTAATATTGACCTTAACGCCGCCCACATCTGACTTGTGGAGAATTTTTTCTGACACGATTTTCATGACAACCGGGAATCCCATGGCTGATGCTGTTTTCCGGGCTGAATCTGGATCTTTTGCCAGTTGTGTGGGCAGGACTCTAAACCCGTAGCATTCAAGAAGGCCAAGACCGTCCAGCTCCCCTAACTGGGTTTTCCCCTTTTCCAGGCAGTCCTGAATAATGGCTGTTGCTTTCTCGACGTTATGCTGCAGTGAAAATTCAGCAAGCTGCTGGCGGTTGAGCCAGCTGGAGTAGCGGTAAAGAACGCCAAAGGCTTTGGCTGCATTCTCCGGGAACCTGAAAACCGGGTATCCCTTTTTCTGAAGGTATTGGACACCGGCGGAAACATCCACCACCCCCATAAAGCAGAACAAAATGGGTTTGTGCGAGTTTTTGGCCACCTTGGCCACAGCTTCAGCTGTTTCAAGGGCATTGGTCATGGACTGGGGGGTCAGTATCACCACGGCACCGTCAACGCCTTCATCCTTGATAACGGCTTTAAGGGCCTGCTCGTATCGTTCCTTGGCTGCGTCTCCAATGATGTCCACGGGATTGTTGAGATTGGCTGTGGCAGGCAGGTGGCTGGCAAGGGTTTCAATGGTTTCCTCACTGAACTCTGCAAGCTTTAATCCTGACGAAATTGTCATGTCCGTTGCAACAATGCCGGGTCCTCCGGCATTGGTGACAATGGCCACGCGGTTCCCCGATGGAAGTTTCCGGGTTATTTTTCCAAGGCTGCTGGCCTGTTTGTAGGTAAATACCCCTGCAAAATCAAAGAGATCGTTGATGGAGTCCACCCTTATAATGCCGGACTGCTTGAAAATGGCATCATACACCCCTTCTGATCCAGCCAGGGACCCGGTATGGGAGGATGCTGCCCGGGCACCCGCTGATGTCCGGCCGGATTTAATGGCCAGAATGGGGGTCCTGGTACTGCCGGAGGTAATCTGTTTGACCGTTTCAATGAATTCAGGCCCCCGGCGCAGTTCTTCGATATACATGATGATCACTTTGGTGTCAGGATCATTGTGCAGGTATTTGAGCAGGTCAAGCTCATCCACATCTGCCTTGTTGCCGATGGATATGAATTTTGAAAAACCAAACTGCCGGTCAGCGGCCACATCCAGAACAGAGGTGCACAGTGCCCCGCTCTGGGAGATAAAGGAAATGTTTCCCACTTCAGGCATCCGGGTGGAAAAACTCGCATTGAGCTGGACGGAAGTTACCGGATTGATGACCCCCAGGCAGTTGGGACCGATAAGCCTGACGTTTGCCTTTTTGCAGAGATCAACAATGGCATTTTCAATTTCCAGTCCCTCTTTACCGACTTCCCGGAATCCTGCAGAGACAATGACAATCCCGCCCACCCCTTTTTCAATGGATTTTTTGACGGTTGTCAGTGCTTTTTCAGGGGGAAGAATGATCATGGCCAGATCCACCTCACCGGGTATATCTGTCACGCAGGCATAGGCTTTGACGCTGAGAATTGAATTGGCACCGGGATTAACCGGATAAAGCACCCCGGTGAATTCTCCTTTAAGGATGTTTTTAAATATGTCGTATCCCACCTTGCCCGGCGTGGTGGATGCGCCTATGACAGCCACGGACCGGGGGGAAAAAATATAATCAAGTTCCTGCATAAAAATTTGTCTCCATGAATATTTATAAGTGGATGATCAATCCTGATGGGTTACAGGTATAGAAAAATTGATCATCGATTGGGCATCCTTCATAAGTCCTTTACACGTTTTATTTTTTTTAACCACGAAACACACAAAAGGCACGAAAAATATAAAAATCAAACACAAAAAGTGGAAACTACTTTTGAATCATTATGAAGGATGCCATCGATTGTAATCGATTTTGTAAAAGGGATATATGTCAGCCGGAAATTCGGGTCATCTCTTTTGATAAAATCGTTATATGGCCCATTTCTTCTCTGATGATACCATCAATCCGCTTTTTGTCATCCCCATCCTCAATCATTTCCTTCATGCCGAGGTAAAACAGAATGGAATCCTTTTCCGCTTCTATGGCGGATTTCAGGATCTCATTGAGCTGGCTGCCCGGGGCCTCTTTTTTAAAAAACACCTTTGTGTCTGCCATGGCTTTCAGGTAGAGGACCGCATCACCCTGGGGATCATCCAGGCTGTGCAGGGGGGCTGCTTTGTTGAATTCTGCCTGCATGGCGGCAAAGGTGTTTTTGTGAGTATCCTCCATGGCAGCCAGGGACAGTAGGAATTGTTTTTCTTCCTTTTTGTCTGTTTTTTCTGCCGCTTTTCTGTAAAAGGCGGCACCGTTAACTTCAATCTGTTTTGCCATTTCAAAAATTTCATCCAAACTGAACGTGTATTCCATTTATATTCTCCCTTACCCTGGACAGCTGGTGTGATTATAATTCTATCTAAACGTTAAGGAAAATGAGAAAGCATGTCTGGCATCTTACTGGTAAATGTCAGCATTTGATCATCGCGCATTATATCATGTTTTAAACGTATGTAAACCCTGGTTCACAACTTGTCACTGTGATGTGGCTGGGGGGTTACGTCGTTATCCTTAAAAAGTACAAATAGCAAGAAAGTAGAGCAGGGAATTACCAGCAAACATTGACATCATAATATTTGAAAACAGTATCACAGGATAAAAGAGTCATGGATTCGTTTATGGCTTGAGCAATGAGCATCCGATCAAATGGATCTTTATGATGTAAAGGAAGCATACCAGCAGAAAAAGCATGATAGTCGGTTATTGGAAGTGGTTCGATTTGATTTTTTTCAAGAGAAAAGTATGGGTATCCAGAAGAATATTCATTATTCAAATGCACTCAGTAAATCATCGGGGAGCGGTTCAAAAAACTCTGAGGGAACTGTGAATTTTCCTTTGGCTGAACCTGGTTTTCTGGAAGTCACTGATGCTTGAAATGGTACGAGTTTTGCGACAGGTTTACCATGACGCGCAATAATGATTTTATTGCCCTTTTCCACAGAAACAATCAATTTAGAAAATTGTGTTTTTGCTTCATGAATATTTATTTGTTCCATAAAATATTTCCCCCATTGTTTTCAATAAACAGACTAAATTAGTCTATTAAATTGAAAACACAATGTCAATGATTCAATGAAATTTTCAGCAGTTGGGGGGGGTTAATTTCAGCAGTTGGGGGGTAATCGGCTGTTTCATATACCCCCCCCTATATTCATATACCCCCCCTATATACTGGTGGACACTATGAAGCATGAAAGCCGTCAGCCGTCAGGCTTCAGTTATCAGTACTCAGCTAACAGCTAACACTCGGTTATCAAGTTTTTATGGAAGGGCCGATTAAGAGCCCTCAGCGTTTGCCTGTCAGGAACGAGAACGATTGCTGATCAGGCGTGATGAAGCGATTTAATATAATACAATGTGGTACGAGCTTTGCTTATTCCCTTTATAACCTGTTTATTACATAAGTTTTTTTGTAAGTAACAGGGAAAACCCTCAGAAAAGGGGCAAAGCAGCAATGGTAAAAGAAGCAGGTTTGTGTCATGAAACAAAAATGTATCAATGTGTATCATTTTTATGGCTTTATGGCTTTTTTTGTCAGGGAGACTGCTTTGGGTCAGCAAAAAAACTGGGGAAGCAGATATGAGGTTCTTTTACATGACAGGGTTGTGAAAACCCGGGAGGTTAAAAATGGCAGTCAAGGATAAAAATATAAAAAAACTGGTGGACCCGCAGGAGTGTTCAGCGTGTGAGTCAACACAGCAGATGCATGAAAAGGCAAGAAGAGACGGTGTAATGCTGCATTTTGACAGAGCAGCGGATATGAAGGCATGTCCCATTGGAAGTGATTCTGCCTGCTGTAAGAATTGTTTCATGGGACCCTGCCGTCTCAATGCAAAAGACCCCTATAAAAAAGTAGGGGTGTGCGGTGCCACCATAGATACCATTATGGCGAGAAATTTTGCCAGGGCTGTGGCATCAGGGGCCTCAGCCCATACAGATCACGGCATGGCCATGCTGGAGCTGTTCAGGGATGTGGTCAACGGCAAAGTTCTGGATTACACCATTAAGGACGAGGAAAAGCTGATAAACGTAGCCTCCTCTCTGGGCATTGAAACAGACGATATGTCCATCAAGGACATCGCCAATGCATTGGGGAAACTCCAGGCCCTTCGCCGAGTGCAGGGTCATCATCTGCACCGCGTCCTCGTGGGGATCGGCGGCCCCCTCGCCGGCCTCGAGCGCGGCATGGGCCAGGAATTCGGTGAGCCCGCCGGCGCGCTGCTCCGCATCCGGGGGCAGTTCCTGCTC
>JAWOEJ010000052.1:0-2691 GCA_046482845.1 Desulfobacteraceae bacterium
TTTACTGTACCAGTCAATACATTGCTGCAGTCCCTTTTTAAACCCTTCTTCGCCTGCATATTGGGGATGCCATCCTGTCAGCGCTTTTATTTTTTTGTTTTTAAGGTTCATGGATTACCTGTATAATTTAGACTGTCTGCCGCGGTTTTTGGATGTCAGCAGGTGAAAGTTACGTCAATGGGACATATTCAAGTCTTTTTGTATTTGATTCAGCTTTCCTGACACTACACAAAAATTTAATCATCAAATTTATACCATATGCCGTGTTTATCTTCAAAGTAAATAATCCTGAGGTTTAAGAATGTTTTCTTGACAAGGCAGTTGTTGTTGGATAGTCAGATTTATATATGAAACAACCGCTGGGGGCGGCGGTATTCAAAAAACTTGATAACCGAGTATAAGAAACACTCACCAGAGCATTGTCTTTGGAGGCGTTTCATGCTTCTTTAATATCAGAAAACATATGGTTACCATTTTTGCCTTTCATATTTGCCATTCAGGAAGTCATTGCAGGGTATGGTCATCCTGATGCAAAAAAAATGATGCAAAAAGTTTTGTTAACTGAAAAAATATTCAATTTTTTCAGCGTATCCTATACCAGTAAGTCTGCAATACTCAATAGCATCTTCAGTAAATCCACCTGCTGAAAAAAATGCCGGTAAAATGGTTTGTTCTGACAGGGATGCACCCGTCGTGTAAGCTTCCAGTTTTTCTGAAAAATCTTTTACCGCGTCGATTCCGGTTCTTTGTTTTGTTTTTTTCACTTCAACCAGAACAACCCTGCCGCACTCTGATTGTGCAGTAACATCAATTTCCATTTCCTTTCCGTCTGAGCGTTGAAATTTTTCCCTTAATTTTACATTAATAATCTTTAAAGGCGTTGTGTCTTTAACATTGCTGAAATAGACAGACAGGGGAAACCGCTTTCTTGTGCGAAAATCCGTTGCAAGCTGAAATTCCGCAAATTTGCCCACCAGGTTGTTGAGCTTTCCCATAAGGGAGCGTTTGTCCTTTTTCAGGGTTTCCAGCTCTTTGTTGAAATCTTTTCTTAGATCCGGTGTGAAGGAGGTGATCTCTTCTTCAAACCGGTTACGAAGAACCAGATAAAGCGTGCCATCCTGCAACCCTTGAAACCGAATGTCAGACACCCCCTCTTTGATGAAATCCGCTTTTGCCAGAACCCTTAATCGCTCCTTGATGTCATCCAGGCTAAGGTCCAGGCTGAGAGCGTCCTTCAGCTGTGCAGGTGTCCATTCCCGGTCAGCGTGTTTGCTCATGTGCAGCAGAATGGTTTTGGCATTGATATCGTTGATCCGTCTTAAGGTCAGCTCAATATATTCCCCCCAGTTCATGGACATTTCAGATTTTCGGTCTGATATTTCATAGTTCACGGTATTTACAACCCCTTCCTGGGTGGTCAGGTCCTTATTCTCATAGTCACTTTGAATCACACAGGAGATGAAAAAAGGATCAGACTGGCAGAGTTGATTGATCTGGGCGGCACTTTCATTGGTGATTTCTTCTTCAAAATAATGCGCATATCTAAAAACAGCCTGTAGTCCCTCTTCTTCGGGTAAATACGGATTCATGAAAAACCGTTTTAATCTACCTGCTTCAAGGTATTGATCCATAATATTGATCAGCCAGCCAACATAGGAGCCTGTTACCAGCATGGGAGCAATTTTTGATTCTGAAACGAAATGAAAACTGCCTGCCATGGTTTCATCTTTGGCTGTTTCGCATTGCTCATCCCTGTAAATATATTCAGAGATATTTTGAAATTCATCTATGATCACCAGAAAGCGGTGATCAAAAAGTGCGGCAAACCGTTCCGGGGCGGTATATGCTGTCTTCCACATTAAGTCATACGAACGGTTTTTTTTGTCATTTATAATAGACTCCACACCCTCAACCAATGCCTTAATGGAATTTGTCTTACCATATTCTTTTATTTCCTCTAAAGACAAGGGGTATTGTATAAGCGTTTCATCCCTTTCTAAAAAAGAAATATACTGTGATGCAAACGTGCGGTAATATTCAACCGCAAAATCAGGGTACCAGATCTTTTGCTCTGATATTTCAAAGAACAGTGGAATTACCTTGCCGTTTTCATTCCAGAGTTCATTAAAAAGTCTCTGTATAAAAGAGGTTTTTCCGCTTTTTCGCCGGGCAAGAATCACCCTGGATTTTGAGAGTTTTTTGGGAATATTCTTAATCCATTTATGGAAAAGGTTAAACTCTTTTTCCCTGCCGGTCAGTAAATTCGGCTCTCCAATTCGTTCTGGTAATGGGTATTTCATATTTATGTTCCTAATCCTATGAGAATTTTTTTTGCAGCAGAGGACATCAATGGGGCTTGATCATAACATCGGTAACCCTGGGGTGGGGTCAGGCTTCGGTTATTGCGCTTTTGTTTAAATCTGCCTTTAAAACAGAGGCCTTTGTCAAAAGCGCAATAACCGAAGCCTGACCCCGTTGATCAATACTGTCTGGCAACTGGCGAATTGGGGGTGGTGATCCATTTATTCTAAACCTATATTCACGATATCCATGGTATCTTCTTTAAGGGTTAACGCATAAATCTTTTTCCGGGTCAGGTAGGCGACCAGGCTGTCATCCATATACAATGATGCAAACACTGGAACGATCCGGTAGCCTTCATATTCAGGGAAATAGTCAAAAAGCGTGCCG
>JAWOEJ010000223.1:0-3003 GCA_046482845.1 Desulfobacteraceae bacterium
CTTAACTAAAATTTTGAAAAAATGAAAAAAATCACCTTGATCATCAGCATGTTTATGCTTATCGGAGCATTCACCCTCGAAGCTCAAGATCCAACTGAAATGCCCGAGGGCAAATTTTTCTATATCCGTTCGGTTATGGACAGCGGAAATGGAAATTTAGGTTTTTGGGATGTACCAGGAACAATGGCCCCCAATCCTGAACCGAGTGAAAGAAAAATTCAAAGGGGTAAAAATATCCAGGTATATGCTAGGGATAATGGACACGACCGTAAGTTTCTGTTTCATTCAGCATCAGATGGTTTTTACGAGATTCAGGTAGGACTAAGCAACAATTCAAGGATTGACATTGACAATGCCGGTACTGAAAACGGAACCAATGTGAAAGTATGGGATAGAAATGGCAGTCAGGCCCAGCAATTCAAATTTCACCATTTGGGCAATGGCCGTTTTAAAATTTACGACAGAAACGGAAAGATCCTCTGCCTGGCCGGTCGTAGTAATAATAACCGCAGTAATGTCCACATTTGGGAGGACCATGGCGGAGATTGGACCGAGTGGTATCTTTATGATGTTGCAACAAAACAGGCATTTGTCCCTGAAGCCAGTAAGCCTAAGGCAGATTTTAAGTCCTGGATCAAGTTGGAGAAAGTGACTACCATCGAAAGGTATTTAGAGGATGTTTCAGCCTCTCAGCTTATCAACGACGACAAAGGGACCATTAAGAGAGCCGTGAGCGACCTTAGCAACAGCGATCAGGTTAGCATGGTGCCAACCTTGATGGATGCGGTTTTAGAAAACGATGACAAAAAGGGAAATTGTCCGCACCATCGGCACCGATCCTGAATCCATTCATGTGGTGAGCGGCGGATATAATGATGCCTGTTTTTTCCATGCCCCCAAAGCCTATGACGGTGTGGTGGAAATGGTATATGCCGGCAAACTCAGTTCCGCCAAAGGGGTGCCCTGGCTTCTCAACAGTCTGGCCCGGATCCGGCACCTGCCGTTCCGGCTGCATATGGCAGGCAGCAGCAGTGGGTATGAAAAAAACCACTGCCTGGCACTGGCCGGGAATCTGGGGGAAAAAGTGGTATACCATGGACCGCTGGGCCATGACGAATTGGGAGATATTTTGCGAAAGGCCCATGTGTTTGTGCTGCCCTCTTTTTATGAGGGCCTGCCCCTGGTGCTCATGGAGGCCCTGGCCTGCGGATGCCGGCTGATCACCACGGCCCTGCCCGGGGTAAAAGAACTCCTGACAGATGAGTGCAATACCATGGTTAAACTCCTGGATCTGCCCCCGCTTGAAACCATTGACACCCCGTTTGAAGCCGACTTCCCTGATCTGGAGGCCCGCCTGGCAGCGGTTCTGGCGCAAACTATCCATGAAGTGCAAACCTGCGCAGCACCGGACTGGGACTATGCCTGCACCAAAACATTTCCCTATACCTGGGAAAAAATATTTTCAAAAATCGACCAGGTGTACCAGCTGGCTGTCAGTTGAAAAAGCGGTGGTAGGTACAATCATGAAAAATTTATCTTTCAGAAGCTGTTTTCACTGTTTGAGATGGCCGGAAGCTGAAAATAAAGCTGCACAAGTTACAGGAAAATATCCCGGTCCCATGGGCCTGGCTGTAATCGGAGCAGCCGCGCTTTTTGCCCTGTTTCTGCCTATTGACGAAGTGTTGCCCCATCTTAAATATCAGCCGTCAAACAAAATCCAAGACAACCAAGACATCCGAAACAACCGAGAGAGCCGAAAAGATAAAACCGGAAAATCGCCGCGAGGCCCCTTGTCGGACAAAAACCACCCCCTCCGAGAATTATCCGAAATACCCGGTTATATAGCATCAGCGATAATATCCGCCGAAGGTGAAGTAGTGGTCGCCGATACCCCCGACGGACAAGTAGATCCATGTCTTTTGGGTGTTTTGCTGGTCACTGTGTTGGAAGCCTCTTCCAGAGTGGTTGTACCCACTTCGCTGGGTTCCATCAACTTCCTCTTGATGGATTGTGACGAGGGCACCTTGCTGGCACGCTGGATTGACGATGAACGAAAAAGCCTGGCAGCGATTTTATTAAGCTCCGACGGAAACCTGGGGCTGGCAAAATACAAGGTAAACGAAGCTCTCCCCGCCCTCTCAGGTTGGCTGGAGAGACATTCCAGAGAACTTACAAAATGAGCAAAACAGGACTTGTCTATGATGATCGCTTCATAGAACACGCAACAGGCGAAAACCACCCGGAATGCCCTGAGCGGCTCCAAGCGATTAGAGATGAGCTGATGAAATTCGGTGTTTGGGAGCAATGTGTCCCCATTTCTGCTCGCTGTGCCACACGGGCGGAGCTCATGCGTTGCCATACTGCAAGCTATTTGAATAATATTGACGGGATTGCCGCTATTGCAGCAGGTGGGGTGCTGAACGCAGTGGACTGGGTCATGGAGGCTCCCTTTCGAAATGCGCTGGCTTTAGTCCGCCCCCCAGGCCACCATGCCCGAAGAGATGGAGGTGGTGGGTTTTGCATCTATAATAACATTGCACTTGGGGCAATGCATGCGCTGAAAAAACACTCTCTTGAAAAGATCATGATTGTGGATTGGGACATTCATCACGGAGACGGAACACAAGAAGCTTTCTATGACAGAGACGATGTGCTCTTTTTTTCAATACATCGTCATAACCTCTATCCTCCGACCGGCCTCTCAGAGGAAACCGGAGAAGGTAAAGGAAAAGGGTACACTGTAAACATTAACCTGGATCTCGGGTTCGGCAATGGGATGTATGAGGCTGTATTCTCCAAAATCTTAGAACCCATCCTATGGAGCTATCAACCACAACTCGTCCTTGTTTCTGCTGGTTTCGACGCTTATTATCTCGACGATCTGGGCCTGATGAAGGTCACATCCGAAGGGTTCGTTCGCATGGCCTACCGGTTAAAAAAACTTACGGAACGAATGGGACACGGCAGGCTGCTTTTTTGTCTGGAAGGGGGTTATCACATACT
>JAWOEJ010000237.1:0-38776 GCA_046482845.1 Desulfobacteraceae bacterium
GGGTTCCCCTGGCTGGATTAAGTGCTTTTCAAAATGCCCTGGCCATGCCGGATCCCCTGACCGCTTCCATGGAAGCCTTAAATCAGCAGGTGAAATCCAAAACCTGGATGCTGCTCCTGGCGGGTCTGATCATGGTTATCACCCTGTGGATATCAAAAAAGGCCAGAACGGTGACAGAAACAGAAATCAGACTGGGACAGCAGGATGAAGGCACAGAAAAATTTGAATCCATCTGGATTTCAAGGAAGATTGTCAATTTATTTGATTCTCTGTTCAGTACAATTAAAAGCATTACCCCGGAATCCTTTAAAAAAGAGATAGCAAAACGGCTGACCCCGTTTACAGAAACAACTAAAAATTCACAAAAGGAAAAACCCGCCTTTGACCTGGTCAGGGCCTCGGTGAATCTGATGGTGGCCAGTGCTGTGGTGTCCTTTGCCACCTCATTGAAACTGCCCCTGTCAACCACCTATGTCACTTTTATGGTGGCCATGGGCAGCAGTTTTTCCGATCAGGCCTGGGGCAGAGAAAGTGCTGTCTACAGAGTAACCGGTGTGCTCACCGTGATCGGCGGCTGGTTCATGACTGCTTTTATCGCCTTTGTTGTTTCCTTTATATTTGCCTATATACTGGCATCATTTGAATTGACTGGCTTTTTTGCCCTGGCTGTTTTCACGGGATTCATGGTCTGGAAAAACCACCGTAAGCACAGAAAACAGGAAAAAAACAAAGAGGATATTAAAATCTACAATCTGCACAATGTGGAAAATTCGGAAGAATCAATTTCTGAAACCTTTGATCACCTGGCCTATCTCCTTAAAAATATCCGTGAATCCTTTGACATCGCCTTTGACGCCCTGTTTCAGGGAGACCTTTACGTCCTCAGAAACCAGCGGATGCATACCGCCCATATTCAGAAATGCACCAATATCATTGTGGCCAATATTTTCAAAGTACTCAGGCTGTTGTCCAAGGAAGACGAAAAAGCGTCGTACAACTACTACCAGATTATCCGGCGGCTCCAGAAAATTTCTGACGGGTTCAGGGACACGATCATCCGTTCCAGTATGCACGTGAGCAACCGTCACAAAGGACTTCTGGATACCCAGATCCAGGAACTTAAAGAAATAAAAACCATTTTTCTCAACATTATTTTTCTTGTGGAAACTGCCTTTAAAAACAAGAAAATTGTGGACTGTCAAAAGGCAGAGGAAAAATTCAACTACCTCAGGGAACTTGTGGACAAATTCAACGAAAACCAGATTAAGCGCATCAGGGACGATTCCTCCAAAACACGACTCAGTATTCTGTTCTACGCCATAAGTGGAAATTGTGTGATGATGGCCAAACAGAACGTGAAACTGCTTGAAATATTCAACGAATCCTTTAAATTTAAAAACAACGGGTCCTGTTGATCACCTGCTGCGCTGCCGGTATTTTTTAAAACCGGTATTTCAGACCGGACAGGCGGAAATCTGTTTTATTGTTGTTCAGGGCAATTTCCAGAGCTCTTGTGGAACCGACAATGATAACCAGATTTCTGCCCCGGGTCATGCCCGTATAGAGCAGTTTGCGCTGGAGAAGAGGAAAATGCATGGTGGTCAGGGCAATAACAACGGCATCATATTCAGATCCCTGGGATTTATGGACAGTGACGGCATAGGCAAGGGTTAATTCGTCCAGCTCAAGAATATCATATTCCACAATTCTGCCGTCATAATCCACTTCAATCCTGGATTCTGATTTTATTACATCATTGACAATACCAATATCTCCGTTAAACACTTCCTTTTCATAATTGTTTTTTAAATGCATTACCTTATCGCCGGTTTTAAAGGTAAATCCCCCTGATCTGATGCCGCCTTTTCCCGGATTCAAAACCGCCTGAAGTCTCTGGTTCAGATTGATGGTACCGGTATCCCCCTTGTGCATGGGGGTTAATACCTGAATTTCACGGATATGGGGAAATGCATTTTTTATCCAGGTGTCGGCCAGTTTGACAATGGTATCCACCACCCGTTCCGGTGAATTGTTTTCTATGAAATAAAATTCAGACAGCTTTTCTTTGTTATTTTCATCTTTAAACACAGGCATTTCACCCTTTCTGATACAATGGGCATTCATGACAATAGGACTCTCCTCGGCCTGTCTGAAGATCCTGGTCAGTGCAAAGGTTTTAACAGCTTCTGAATGAATCATATCTGAAAGCACATTACCCGGTCCCACAGAGGGAAGCTGAAAAATATCCCCGACAATGATAAGAACACAATTAACAGGAACCGCCTGAACCAGGCTGTACATCAGCATGGTATCCACCATGGAGGCCTCATCCACCACCAGCACATCCAGATCCAGCGGATTGCTGCTGTTTCTGCCAAAGCACTGATTTTCCAGCTCATACAGCAGCAGCTTGTGCAGGGTAAACGCCTTTTTCCCGGTGACTTCCGACAGGCGCCGGGCCGCCCTGCCTGTGGGTGCACTGAGCACAATCTTATGCTTTAACCGCTGAAAAACAGCATAAACCGCTTTTATCAATGTGGTTTTACCTGTACCCGGACCGCCGGTTATGATCACTACCCTGTGGGAAAGGATCTGCTGAACAATATCCAGCTGTTCACGGGAAAGATGAATCCCCAGGCGCTGAAAAATTTCTCCGGTAATGGATGCCTGATCAATAGTATAATCGGGGACTGCAATGGACATCATGGCTTTTATTTTTTCTGCTATACCCTTTTCCGCCTTGTACAGACGTCTTATATACACGGGTTCTGATTCTGATTCAAACCCCTTTTCCACCACGATTTCCCTTTCCTGAGCCAGGGTGTCAATGCTTTGTTCAATCAAGTCAATTTCTGACAGGGTCAGATCCCTGCACTGGTTTACAAGGATATTTTTCTCCATAAACACATGGCCCTGTTTTTCAGACTGAAGAAGCATATAAACAAGGGCAGCCTTTATTCTGTCGGGATCATCCTTTTTTACCCCCTGATTCATGGCAATGGTATCAGCCACTGTAAATCCAGCTTCCGGTATGTCTTTTGATACTGAATAGGGGCGGGTGGTTAAAACCTGGATGGCGCCGGTACCGTAAAACTGCAGAATGGCAGAAGCATGGGAAGGGCTGATGCCGTTATCCTGTAGAAATTTCATGATTTTTCTTACAGCATGGTGTTTTCCCCATGCCTTTGCCACCCGTTTTGCCTTTTTCTTGCCAATGCCCTCTATTTCTTGAAGCCTGTGGGGCTCGTTTTCAATAATATCCAGGGCATTTTCCCTGAACCGGTCCACAATGCGCGTTGCCATGGATTTGCCGATTCCCTTGACAATGCCT
This sequence comes from Desulfobacteraceae bacterium, assembly GCA_046482845.1. Classification (GTDB taxonomy): domain Bacteria; phylum Desulfobacterota; class Desulfobacteria; order Desulfobacterales; family Desulfobacteraceae; genus DATFJZ01. Next base: position 3,332 of record JAWOEJ010000237.1, read on the forward strand.
GACCCGAGATATTTTTTAATACCTGAAACCGTTGCCGGCAGAGTGACTTCATAGGCTTCAATTTTAAACTGCTCCCCGTATTTGGGATGGGTCACCCATTTACCGGACAGTTTCAGGTTTTCGCCCTCGGCTGTTCCCGGCATATAGCCCACAACAATAACAGGCTCTTTAACACTGCTTAATTTAAGCTTTGCAATGGTATAGTGATTGGCTTCATTTTGAAAGGTAATGTGCTGAAGTGTTCCCTGAATGGTAATCATAGAACAGGATGAGATGATTTAAAGTTATTGCAGATCCATCGGGCACAGGCCATGAGATCTGTTCCTGTATAGTCCGGTATTATTTTTTTTGCTTCAAGTTCCAGTGCGGCCTTTTCTCCGTTGCCTGTCTTTACCAGAAGGGAAAACCCGCATCCCGCATTGCGTCCGCATTCAATATCTTTGGCACTGTCGCCTATCATACAGGCAGATGCCGGATCAATACCATACTTTTCAACTGCCTGTAAAATCAGACCAGGCTTTGGTTTGCGGCAGTCACAATGGTCTTCAGGTTTATGGGGGCAGTAAAAGATATCCCTGATATGTCCATTCAGGGCGCTTACCCCTTTTTTTAATTTTTCAAAAACACCCTGGATATCTTCCAGACTGGCCATCTTCCGGCCGATAACAGACTGATTGGTAATGATAATAAGTTCAAATCCCCTGCAGGAAAGCGCTGCCAGGGCTTCGGCACTTCCGGGAATAAAGTGGAATTCAAAAGGGTTTTTTATATAATCGGGAGAATCAACATTGATAACGCCGTCCCGGTCAAGAAAAATCGTGTTTACCATTTTTATTTAAACCAGAATTTTTTATTCATCTCAAAGCAAACGCTTTAAAATCTGCATAACCTGAAAAAGTGTGAACCCCATCAGCATTTCTATTCAGCAACAACAAAGGCATTGGATGCTCCTGACGTCAAAAGCCGGTCTCTGAAATTTTCTGCTTTTTCAAGACTGGTATACTGTCCCGCCCGTACCCGGTAGAAGGTTCCCCTGTAATCCGTGTGGGTTGTGATATGGGCACTGTTTCCATAGCGTTTCTTAAGTTTTGCATTCAAGTTCAAGGCATTCTGCCTGACCTTGAACGCGCCGACCTGAACGGTGAAATTCCCGGTCCAGTAATCCACATGTCTGAATTTTACCTTTTCTAAAGAATCTTTTTCCCTGACCGGGCGACCAAGGGCGTATATTTTTACCGGTGCTGTGCCAGGCCCGGCAACACCGAGTTTTTCTGCAGCCTTATACGATAAATCGATGATCCTTCCCCGGACAAAGGGACCCCTGTCATTGATTTTTAAAACTGCCTCTTTTTTATTGGCAAGGTTATGAACCCTGACATAGGTACCCAGAGGAAGGGTTTTGTGGGCTGCAGTCATGGCATACATATTGTAGATTTCACCATTGGCTGTTTTTCTTCCATGGAATTTTTTCCCGTACCAGGACGCAATACCTTCCTGGATAAACCCTCTGGAACTTGCCAGAGGCTGGTAATATTTTCCGTTTACCTTATATTTTTTAGTCCGCTCCGGAACAGATGGGTAACTGATCCCCCCGGATTCGTTCGGAGGCACTGATCCGGAACAGCTGCATATAAACAAAAATAAAAAATAAATAAATAAAAATTTAAATTTCAAACAGATATTCCCTGCTTTTTCTTGTTGATCACTCGATGATCATATTTTTTAATGTTGACATTTACCTGTGAGGGGTCAAATATAAAAAATAGATCATCGAGGAATCAAGTTTTAATTTAATTCAAGGGCTTTTTTCAATACCAGCTGCATTTTATCTGTAAAATAAAATTCCATATTATTTCTGACATTTTCAGGGATATCCTCCATATCCTTTTCATTCCACTTGGGAAGAATAAGGGATTTTATACCTGCCCGGTGCGCGGCAATGACCTTTTCCTTTATTCCGCCCACAGGAAGCACCTCTCCCCTGAGGGTTATCTCTCCTGTCATGGCCAGACGGTTTTTAATTTTTTTCTGCGTAACCAGGGAAGTAATGGCGGTCAGCATGGTGACGCCGGCAGAAGGCCCGTCCTTGGGGATAGCACCGGCAGGCACATGGACATGAATATCATGTTCATTGAAAAAATTTTCATCAATATTCAATTCGGCAGCATTGGAACGTATATAACTTAAGGCGGTTGTGGCAGACTCCTTCATGACATCACCAAGCTGTCCTGTGAGCACAAGCCCTTTTTTTCCTTTCATGGCAAGGGCTTCCACAAATAGAATATCTCCTCCGGTGGGGGTCCATGCCAGTCCTACAGCAACGCCGGGGGTTGTGATATTACCCCCGTTATCCATCATATTTCGCACAACACCCAGGTATTTATACACATCCTTTTTCCCCACGGAAATATAGGTGGCTTTTTCCTCGGCAATTTCACTGGCAACCCCCCTGCACACAGACCCGATCTCCCTTTCAAGATTTCTCAGGCCGGACTCCCTGGTATAGCCGGAAATAATCTCTTTAATGGCCCCTTTTGTAATGGTGATATTGGATTTACTCAGGCCGTTTGCCTTGCGCTGGCGGGGAATGAGATATTTGGTGGCTATTTTTAATTTTTCATCCTCAGTATAGCCGGACAACTCCAGAACCTCCATCCGGTCCCTTAAGGGAGCCGGAATCGTATGGAGCACATTGGCTGTGGTCAGAAAAATGACATCGGTCAAATCAAAGGAAACATCAAGATAATGATCGGTAAATGAAAAATTCTGCTCAGGGTCCAGCACCTCAAGAAGGGCTGAAGACGGATCGCCGTGATAGGATGAATCCACCTTGTCAATTTCATCCAGCATAAAAACCGGATTGCTGGTACCGGCCTTTCTGATGCCCTGAATAATCCGTCCCGGAAGGGCCCCTACATAGGTTCTTCTATGACCTCTTATCTCAGCCTCATCCCTGATCCCTCCCAGGGCAATTCTGACAAATTTTCTTCCCAGTGCCCTTGCTATGGACTGGCCAAGGGAGGTTTTTCCCGTACCGGGAGGACCTGCAAAACACAGAATCGGCCCTTTTGAATCTTTTTTTAATTTTCTGACGGCCAGATATTCAAGAATCCTTTTCTTGGGTTTTTCCAGACCAAAATGATCCTGGTTCAATATTTTTCTGGCTGCTGATATATCCAGTTTGTCCTTTGATTTTTTATTCCACGGCAGTGATGTCAGCCAGTCCAGATAGGTTGAGGCAACCACATATTCAGAAGAGGAAGGATGCATTTTGGCAAGCCTTTCCAGTTCTCTTTCAGCCTCTTTGGCTGCCTCTTCAGGAAGTCCTTTGGATTTTATCTTGGAGCGGTATTCTTCAACCTCAACGCTTTCGTCATCGTTTTCTCCAAGTTCATCCTTTATGGCCTTGAGCTGCTGGCGAAGATAATATTCCCGCTGGCGCTTGTCCATATCCTCTTTAACCTGAGTCTGAATTTTCGACCCCATCTCAAGTATTTCAAGCTGATCATTCACCAGGCGGGTCACTTTTTTCAGGCGTTTTTTAACGTCCAGCAGTTCAAGTACCTTCTGCTTTTCAATAATAGGGGCATTAATGGTTGAAGCGACCATATCAGCCAGTACATTGGGTTCCTGAATAGATTTCACCATGGACGCAATCTCCGGGGGCAGACCCGGTGAAAGGTTGACTATTTTTTCATACTGATCCACGATATTGGACATAAGAGCCAGATTTTCCTTGTCCCTTTCATAACTTTTGGCCTTCAGTATCGTTATCCTGGCCTGAAGATAGGACTTGCCGTCAACGTATTCATCCACTCTGAACCTGTTCAGCCCCTGTATCAGCAGCTGGGCCTTGTCTTCCTCCATTTTGGACATTTTAAGGATCATGGCGACACTGCCGATTCGGAAAAGATCCTTTGAAGAATGTCTTGAACCGGTTTCAGATTTTTTTGACAGAAGAAGCCCTAAAAGCCTGTTGCCTGCCATGGTTTCATCTATCAGTTTTATGGCTTCCTTCTGCATAAGGACAAGGGGCAGAACCATTTTTGGAAAAAGATTTGTATCAACAATAGGAAGAATTGGAAGAATTTCCGGAATATGATCAGGACTTACACTTACCGAGGAATTAAATTCATTCATGGGCAATACCTATTTAATTGGTTTTATCATCTATAAGAGAGTTTAATTTTCTGTGAATGGTCCAGAACCAGTTTTGCAAGTTTAATCTCAAGAAATCCATTGGAAAACGAAGCTGATACATTTTCCGTATCTATCAGAGAAGGCAGGTAAAGCACCCTTTCAAACCTGCCGAACTGAATTTCTGCAAGCCGGTAGGTTGTATCTCCTTCAGGGGGCGTCCTGCCCCTGACGCCGGACACCTTTACCGCTTTACTGGTCACCTCGATTGCAATATCGTCCTTTTCAACTCCGGCTATTTCAGCCTGAATAGTAATATAGGTCCGGGTTTCAAAAATATCCATCTGTGGTTTCCAGATACGCTGGGAAAGGCAGAACATGGGGTTGATAGATTGAAACATCTCTTCAAGGGGTTTTTTACCCTTTGACAGAGAATCAAAATCTTCTCCAAATCGAATCTCAATATATTCCATTGTTAAAACTCCTGATCGTGCATTGTAAAATGATTAACACTGCATATTGGACAGGCAATTAATTTATAATTAATACAGTAAAATACCATCAGGACAATTCATTGTAAAGAAATATTCACCGAATTAAACCCAAAAAGAATTCCGGTTTTTGATTGCAGAGTGCCACTTATCTGCGCTATAGTTTTTTTATATGACAGCCGTCAGTACTCAGTTATCAGCTTCCAGTAAAAAATTACAAATTTTATCTGCTGGTTACTGACGGATGATGGCTGTCATGATTCGTTCGAATTTCTATCTTCGTCGTGAGTACACTGCTCACGTGGGGTGGGCTCAGTGGGGTGGGGTCAGGCTTCGGTTATTGCGCTTTTGTTTAGATTTGCCTTTAACTCGGTTATCAAATTTTTATGGAAGGGCCGATTAAGGGCCGATGAAGAGCCCTCAGCGGTTGCATGTCAGGAACATTGAGAACCTAAAGAGATAAGACTTTTTCCCTGCCAGGCATTGCGACAATCAAGCTGTTTGAGGACCAGTGGCCGCAGTTTTTGATTTTTAGCCTGGCAGGGAACGAGTCCTCCGTCGGTCGCTGTTCTGACAGGCAACCGCTGGGGGCGGCGGTATTCAAAAAATTTGATAATCAAGTAGTAAACACAGAGAGGTATAAACATGGACATATCAGACACGCTGGAACTTGCTCAGGTATTTAATGCATCCAATGATCTCCTTGCCATTCTCGATCTGGACCGCAGAATAAGAAATATCAATAATGCCTATCTGAATTTTCTCGGACTTACAAAAAAACATGTTATTGGCCGTTCCTGCAGAAAACTGCTGCAAAGTGAACTGTGAAACACTGAAGAATGTCCATTCCGTGAGGTTACGGAACAGGGAAGGATTATAGAAATTGAAGTGATAAAGAGAAATCATAAAAGCAAGGTATTTCCCATGCTTTTAACAGCCACCCCGTTTCGTTCAATTTCCGGTGAAATCATTGGAATGATTGAATCGTTTAAAGATATATCCATGGTGAAACAATCGGAAAACAGTCTTAGAAAAATGTTTTCCGGCACCATTCATTCCATGGCTGAGGTGGTTGAAACCAGAGACCCCTATACTGCGGGACATCAGCAGCGGGTGGCAAGTATTGCTGAAAAAATAGCACTGGAACTTAAGTTTTCCGAAAAAGCCCTGGAAACCGTATATATTGCTTCCCTTGTCCACGATATTGGAAAAGTATATGTACCCCTTGAATTTTTAACCAAACCTGGCAAACTGTCATATCTGGAACTTGAAGTGATCAAAACCCATGCTGAAAAAGGATACGAAATACTTAAACCCATTCCCTTTGAAGAACCTGTCGCGGAAATTGTCCGACAGCACCATGAGCGCATGGACGGATCAGGTTATCCCTGCGGCCTGAAAGGGGAAATGATCCTTCCTGAAGCCCGGATTATCGCTGTGGCTGACGTTGTGGAAGCCATGTTTTCCCATCGTCCCTACCGGCCGTCACTGGGAACTGAAGAGGCCATGAATGAAATAAAAAAAAACAGAACAATCAAATATGACAAAGATGTGGTGGATGCCTGCCTTGCCTGCTGTGATTCATTTATGCCTTATTTAGCCGTGTGAGAGATTGTGATTTTCAAGGATCGCTGGAAAATATCAGAAAAAAAAAGCCAGAGCAACCGCTGGGGGCTTTTCAATATGTGTTATGGCCGGTCCGATGATCGCGGGCCGGCCATGCCGGTTATTCAGAATCAGCGCCTATTCTGATTCTGCCAGTTTTTTAAGACTGTTGTATCTTTCGTTAATTTCTTCTTCTATCTTTGCCCGTAACCGTTCTGATTCCTCAGGAAAACTCTTTTCCAGGGCTGCAAACCGGACCTCACCGCTGAGGAATTCCTGCAGGTTGCCGTCAGGCTCTTTGGAATCCAGAACAAACGGATTCTTACCTTCCTCTCTGAGGGCCGGGTTGAACCGGTACAAGGGCCAGTACCCTGTGTCTACAGCAAGTTTAGACTCAATCTGGCTTTTACCCATTCCTTTTTTGATTCCCTGGTTTATACAGGGCGCATAGGCAATAATAAGAGAAGGTCCGGGATATTTTTCAGCTTCCACAAAGGCTTTCAGGGTCTGCTGCTTACTAGCCCCCATGGCTATGGATGCCACATACACATACCCGTAACTCATGGCCATTTTGCCAAGGTCCTTTTTGCCGACCTTTTTTCCAGAAGCGGCATATTTTGCAATGGCCCCTGTGGGAGTTGCTTTGGAAGACTGCCCGCCGGTATTTGAGTACACCTCGGTATCCAGAACAAAAATATTAATATCATCTCCAGATGCAATAACATGATCAATGCCGCCATAACCGATATCATAAGCCCAGCCGTCTCCACCAAATACCCAGTTGGACTTTTTCACAAAAATATTCTTGTCCTGGTATATTTTATCCAGAAGCGCTTTATCTCTGTTATCTTTTAAAAGATTTTCAAGGTTGTGGCCTGAAATTTTTGACTGCTCTGCATCATTCATTCCAGCCAGCCATTCCTGCATCGCATCTTTTATCTCCTGGGGAATATCCATTTCAATGGCTTTCTGCATATCACCGGCCAGGATCTCCCTTCTGTTATTAAAGGCCAGCATCATTCCGTATCCAAATTCTGCTGCATCTTCAAACAGAGAACTGGCCCAGGCAGGTCCACACCCCTCACTGTTTTTACAATAGGGGGTGGTTGGTGCAGATCCGCCCCATATGGAAGTGCATCCTGTGGCATTGGCAATGGTCATTCGTTCTCCAAAAAGCTGGGTCAGTACTTTTACGTAAGGGGTTTCACCACATCCGGCACAGGCACCCGAAAACTCAAGCATGGGCTTGCACAGCTGGCTTCCCTTGACGGTCTCCCGTTTTGCCAGTCCTTCTTTAAAAGGAATGGTAAGGGAAAATTTATGATTTTCAACCTGAGTTTCAGCCTGGGAAGCCTGGGGTTTCATGACAAGGGCCTTTGTTTTTGCCGGACACACCTCCACACAACTGCCGCAGCCCTGGCAATCCAGGGTATTCACCTGAATCCGGAATTTATAATCCTTAAATGCCTTGCCTTTTCCCTCAACAATTTCAAAGGTCGCCGGCGCCCCTTTTAATTCCTCATCAGTTGCAAATACGGGAATAATGGCAGCATGGGGACACACATATGAGCACTGGTTGCACTGGGTACAATGTTCGCTGATCCACTCCGGCACATTAATGGCCACCCCTCTTTTTTCATATCTGGACGTGGCATTGGGGAAAATTCCGTCCGGTGTAAACGCACTTACCGGCAGGTCATCGCCTTTCTGGGACAGTATGGGTCTGATAAAATTGTCTACAAATTCATCGGCTTTTTCAAATTCCTTTAATCCGCCAACAGCATCTTTCCAGGATTCAGGCACATCAACAGCAACCAGATTATCAAGGGTTTTATCAACAGCATCAATGTTCATCTGTACAATTTTGTCGCCCTTTTTGCCGAACTTCTTCTTTATATCCGCTTTTAAAAGTGTGATGGCCTCTTCAAACTCAAGTACATTGGCAAGCCTGAAAAAACAGGTCTGCATAATCATGTTGATTCTTCCGCCCAGGCCCACTTCACCGGCAATTTTAACTGCATCAATGGTATAGAATTTTATTTTTTTATCGCATATGGTTTTTCTCACATCACCGGGTATTTTTTTCTCCATTTCTTCCACAGACCATGGACAATTCAGAAGAAAGGTTCCCCCTTCCTTTATCCCGTCAAGTACATCGTAAAGTTCAACATAATTTGCCTTATGGCAGGCGACAAAATCAGGACTGTCAATCATATAAGTGGATTTTATGGGAACATCGCCGAATCTCAGATGAGAAACGGTAAGCCCCCCTGATTTTTTTGAATCATAGGCAAAATACCCCTGGGCGTATTTTTCAGTATTGTCACCGATGATGGCAATGGCACTCTGGTTGGCGCCTACGGTACCATCTGCCCCGAGTCCCCAGAATTTTGCACTCACCGTTCCCTTTGGCGCCGCGACAAATCCTTTTTCCACATCAAGGGAAGTATGGCTGACATCATCATTAATGCCCACTGTAAAATGGTTTTTGGGTCCCAGGGATTTCATATTGTCAAACACGGCCTTAATCATTGAGGGATTAAATTCCTTGGAACTTAACCCGTACCGTCCGCCAAGGAGAACAGGGGCCTCTCCTCTTTCCATAAATGCGGTACATACATCTGTATAAAGGGGATCTCCAACGCTTCCCGGCTCCTTTGTCCGGTCCAGCATGGTCAGACACTGAGTTGTGGCAGGGATTGCCGCCATAAAAGCATCCACGTCAAAGGGCCGGTACAGACGAACCTTGATGACTCCGGTTCTTTCGCCGTTTTCATTGAGTCTGGTAACTGTTTCCTCAATGGCCTCACAGGAAGATCCCATGGCCACAACCACCCTTTCCGCTTCAGGATGACCTGCATAATCAAACAGATTATATTCCCGGCCTGTTAATTTTCCCACTTTTTTCATATTTTTTTCAACAATGGAAGCAATATTGTCATAAAATGGAGTGGATGCCTCCCTTGCCTGGAAGTAAATATCCGGATTCTGAGCGGTTCCCCTGGTATTTGGATTTTCCGGATTCATGGCTCTTTTTTTGAATTCCCGGTAGGCTTCCCAGTTAAACAGGGATGCCATGTCATCATAATCAATCATTTCTATTTTCTGGATTTCATGGGAGGTTCTGAATCCGTCAAAAAAATGCATAAAGGGAACTCTTCCCTCTATGGTAGCCAGATGGGAAACCAGGGCCAGATCCATTGCTTCCTGCACCGAACATGAAGATATCATGGCAAACCCTGTTTGTCTGGCACTCATCACATCCGAATGATCACCAAAAATGGACAGGGCATGGGCTGACAGGGTTCTGGCAGTTATATGAAAAACACAGGGCAGAAGCTCCCCGGAAATTTTGTACATATTTGGAATTTTTAAGAGAAGCCCCTGGGAAGCGGTAAAAGAGGTGGTCAATGCACCGGCCGCAAGGGAACCGTGTACAGCGCCGGCAGCACCGGCTTCAGACTGCATCTGCTTGATTTTCAGAACATGGTCGAAAATATTTTTCCTGCCCTGGGATGCCCAGGTGTCTGCTGTCTCTCCCAGGGGGCTTGAAGGTGTTATGGGATATATAGCAGCAACTTCACTCATTGCATAGGCCACGTGGGTTGCTGCGGTATTGCCGTCTATCGTCTGTGTGTGTTTTTTCATAAAACCACCTTTTTTTATTAATACAAATCAGTAAAAATCTTCTTTCACAAAATCTATTACCGCATAAATTTTTTTCTGTAAATACTAAACATGGTTTTTACCCGGGTATATCCAAAAAACCATATCGGTTTTACCCACATCAATAAACCACATATAACAGCCACGATGCACAGTATCACAACGAAAAATGAAACAGCTTGATCATCTATTACTCGATCATCAAGTTTTTTGAATACCGCGCTCGGCCCTTCCATAAAAACTTGATAACCGAGTATTACTGATTATCGTATTTTAATAAATGAACAATAACAGCGCATTCCAGGCCAAAGGGCAGGTAACCGGCATACCCGAGAACAGGCATCTCAAAGATATGAACGGCCTGAACATAGGGAATGGTGTAAGTCCAGCGGGCCAGACTGTAAAAATTAAACATTTCCCATAATATCCCGCAGCACAGAGCAGCCAGGGCATAGGCCGCCACACAGGTCAAATCTCCCTGGGCCAGACTGCCAAAGGGATGGGGCAGCCTGCATATAAATGCATGACCGGTAATGATGACCAACGGAGCAATCCACACCGTAAAAAATAAAGGATCTGGAAAAAATCCGATTAAAGTCAGACTCATGCACCCAAGCCCCAGGAGCAGACAGCCTGACGGCCTGCCTGCTGCCCGGGGCATTTTTGGAAAGTTCCGAAATCCCGAGTTTATCCGATCAAAACTTAACAGGCAGGCCTTCATGCTTTCCACTGCCGGCAGCACCGTTGAAAAACTCAGACTGGCCAGCAAAAAATAGGTCAGGGCCGGGTACTGGCTGCCTGTATAATACCAGTTGGCCACAAATCGGTTCAGAAACTCAAAGGTCCACCAGAAAAGCGCTGATACTGGAAAAAGGATGAAAAACCGACCGGGTGAAGCTGTCACGGGGCTGGAGCCAATCCTTTTAACCGTCAAAGCGTTGATCAGAAAAATAAGACTGATCCATAAAGGAAAAAATGTATGGGGCTGGAAACAGGTAAACCAGTCAAACCGTGTCCAGGCCAGAACCCAGAAAGCAACGAGACTGATCAGTGAAAGCTTCCCCCACCAGGGCAGAGCACGGCTTTTTTTAATATTTAAACCAGATGATCCGGACGTGTACTGAACCGCTTTTAAAATAAAGGGCAGCACAGATACCAGAATAAACACAAAAATAAGTATAAACACAAAAAAAGAAAACTCAGCATGGTCTGTGATCACAGGCCTGGGAGGAAAAGCCAGATAAGGAGAAATATCTTTGCCTGCGGCAATAAGACCTGCAAGCGGCAGACATACAATAAGGGCAAAAGGGACAGCCCTGGAAACAATTAATTTTTTTCCAGTTGACGTCATCACTGTTTGGATTCCAGTATCAGTGTAACCGGTCCCTGATTGATCAGAGATACATCCATATTGGCCTGAAATTCTCCTGTTTTTACGGGTATACCTCTGTCAGCAGCCCTTTGAACAAAATAGCGGTAGAGCAAATCTGCTTGTTCAGGAGGCGCTGCATCTATGAATGAAGGGCGCCGCCCTTTGCGGCAGTTCCCAATCAGTGTGAACTGGGACACCACCAGAAGTTCCCCATGAACATCCAGAAGAGAGCAGTTCATTTTACCAGCTTCATCTCCAAACACCCTGAGATGAACAATCTTATCCACCAGATAGTCCGCATCTTTTTCACTGTCCCCTGCGGCTATTCCCAAGAGCACCACAAGGCCTGCGCTGATACGGGACACAATAGTGTCATTCACACTCACCCGGGCTTTTTTCACCCGTTGTACAACAGCTTTCATATCTTCCTTCCTTAAAATTCGGGGACACTTTACTTATTTTTTAAAATACCATATCTCAATGATCATGGGCCGGCCACAACAAAGCATGAAAGCTGTTAGCCTTTAGCTGTTAGCTGAGTACTGATGGCTGACGGCTTTCATATAAAAAAATATCAGGAAATTAACAGGCCTGCAATTAAAAACCATATTTTTAAATATCAGAGTGATTTCCATGGATTTTTACAATTTCAAAATTAAAGAGGATTTTCATGAATATTCTGATATGATAAGGCCGGAAATAAACCAGTTGAAAATACAGCAATATGAATTAAAAAAATTAAACTCAGGAGTATTTATGGGTATTTTATCATCAAGTGTATCAATTTCAAGGTATACAGTGGAAAAAAAGAAAACAGAAGATCAGCCAGATTCTGTTCTGGAAATTGTAAGAAACGGATTAAAAGAAAATGCCATCACCAGTATTGAAGATGATTATGAAGAAATTTCAATCGGCTGGACCCCCCTTGAAAGTCCCTATGATCCTGATTTTGAAAAATTTTCTTTTGTTTTTGGTGAATATTTTATTTTTTCCCTTAGAATAGACAAAAAAAAAATACCGGCAAAAATCATTCAAAAACATACTGCCGTGGAAATAGCAAAAAGATTAAAGGAAAGTGACAGGGAATTTCTGTCCAAAAATGAAAAAACAGATATAAAAGACCAGGTTATTGAAAATCTCATGGGCAGAATTCCGTCCACACCCGATATATATGAGGTCCTCTGGGATTATGAACAGGCATTGCTTTTCTTTTTCACAACACAGAAAGCAGCCAATGAAGAACTGGAAACAATTTTCTTTAAATCCTTTAAACAGAAACTGATCCGGTTGTTTCCCTTTACCCTGGTTGAAACCAGCCAATCCTTTACAGACAGTGAAAGAGATCTTGCTGCAAATCTGAGCACAATTAAATTTTCGAGGTGATAAATGCTTGATATTTCAATATCTTATGATAAATACAAATTTCTCGGCAACGAATTTCTCACATGGCTGTGGTATGTGATTGAAAACAATATCAATATATCAGAGCTGATAGAAAACAAGACAGAAAATATTATCTTTGAAACAGGTAATTCAATTGTTCTTGAAAATTCTTTAGGGGATGACTCCACTGAAAAAATATCTATAAAAGGAGATGACGCAGGTCTTGAAGAAGGCGCCACCGCCCTTAAAAAAGGCGCAGTTGTAACGGATATAAACCTTGTCATGAAAATTGATCAAAATGAATTTAAATTCACAATTAAAGGTGAAAGTATGAATATCACCGGGCTTAAAACACCGTCTGCCGGAAAAATAGATAAAGATGACAGTATTGAAGGTGCTTTGCTTGAAAAAGCCTATTTATGCAGCAGTGTATTCCAGATAATTGATAAATTGTTTATTGTTTTTATAAAAAAAAGGATCTCTGAAGACTGGAAAAACAGTGAACTGGTAAAAATAAGGAACTGGGTTAAATTATAAAAAAGGAAAAATTAAACATTTTATGTCAACAAAATGTTTATAAAAATGGCTTTTTAAACATCAAATTTAAAGCGGTTTAAAACCTGACAGTTTTAATCATGTATGTGACAAGTAAAAGACCATTCCCATACAGGATAAAATTCTTTTAAAAAAAGTACTTATATGCGTTATAAACATTTGAACATGTTTTATTATATGTTATTGAAAATAAATTAATATAAAAACAAAATAAGAACTGAAAATATCAGACAGATTCCTTTTGTTTATCCTTGTAAAAAATATTTTCAAAATGATATAATCATATATTTATTTGCGCGGAAGTGATAAGTCTTTTGATAAAATAAGCTAAAACTCGATACCTGTCAGGGATCAGGCCTGACCCCATTTTCGAGTCAGATATAAAAACTTGATCATCGAGTAAAAGGTAAATAAATGAATTTTTCATGTGACAGAAAAAATATCTCTGAAGTGCTTTCCAAAATACAGGGGATTACCGGTAAAAAGACAACCCTTGCCATTACATCAGATGTTCTTTTAAAGGTTCAGGGGTCATCACTGTATGTTACGGCAAATGATCTTGAAACCGTTTTTATGGGAGAATATGAGGTGACTGCTGAATCTGAAGGAATTATTTCCATAAATTCACAGAAATTGTTTGAAATCACAAGAGAGTATCCAGATCCTCAGATCCCTGTAAATGAAATAGAAGACAGATGGGTTGAAATAGGCAAAAACAATATCCTGTACCATTTATTTACATCGGATTATGAAAAATTTCCCAAAACACCGATTATAGAAGACGTATCCTTTATTGAGGTTAAATCTCAGGTTTTTAAGAAAATGGTTGCCGCAGCTTCCGTGATCGGGTTCAAATCTGAAGAAAAAAGAATCTATGTGATGGGTGCACTTTTTGAAAAAATAGATGAAGGAAAAGGCGAAAAAGTAAGAATGGTTTCAACAGATTCAAGGCGGCTTAATTCTTTTGAAACTGAATTTGAGGGAGATTTTGCCTCTTTAGAAAACAACGTTTTAATTCCTAAAAAAGGAATTTCTGAAATAAATAAATTTATAGACAATAAAGACAGCGTAAAAATCGGCATAAAGGATAATCATTTTATTGTTAAAAAAGAAAAAGAAACATTAATGATAAAACTGCTTGAAGGCGAGTTCCCTCAGTATGAACGAATTCTCAACACAGAATCATCCAATTCATTTGAAATTGACAAAAATCAGCTGCTCATGATTATGAAGCGCATGTCAATTCTGTCAAGCGATGATTATAAAACAGTTCTCTTTGACTTAAGAAATGATAAACTGATTTTTACCATAACCAATCCTGAAATTGGTGAATCCAAGGAGGAAATTCCTGTTAATTATTCAGGTGATGAATTTGAAAGTGCCTTTAATCCCAAGTATTTTATTGATGCTTTAAATCTCATTGATGATGAAACCGTTGTTTTATATGTCAAGGATAGTAAAAGTCCCTGCATCATCAAGGGTATTGACAATGACTGCTTTGTCTGTGCCATAATGGCTATTTTTATATAACCCCCATGATGCACAGCATCACAACAAAAAATGAAACTTGAGCAGTAAAAAATTTTTAATTGTTTATTGGAAGCTGATAACTGAGTACTGACGGCTGATGGCTTTCCAATAAAAATTTAATGGAACAATGGAAATACAATGACACATAATTCAGACTTAAATAACGATTATGGTGCTGAGAATATTAAAATACTTGAAGGCCTGGAAGCGGTAAGAAAAAGACCTTCCATGTATATTGGAAATGTAGGTGTTGAAGGCCTTCATCATCTTGTATACGAGGTGGTGGATAACAGTATTGATGAAGCCATGGCAGGGTATTGTGATATCATAAAAATTTTAATCCATCCCAATTCAAGTGTCAGTGTGGAGGACAACGGAAGGGGAATTCCTGTTGGAATGCATGAAAAAGAAAATATGTCAGCAGCAGAAGTTGTTATGACAAAACTCCATGCAGGGGGAAAATTTGACAAGGATTCCTATAAAGTTTCAGGGGGACTTCACGGTGTGGGCATATCTGTTGTCAATGCCCTTTCTGAAAAACTTGAAATGGAAATATACAAGGACGGCAAAGTCTATTATCAGAGATATTCAAAAGGGGCTAAGCAGTGCGAATTAACTGTAAAGGGAAATACAGATAAAAACGGCACGAAAATAGTATTTGTTCCTGATTTTGAGATAATGAACGAAAATGAATTTGATTACGAAAAATTGTCCCGGAGGATGAGGGAACTGGCATTTCTCAACAGGGGGCTTCGCATTATCATAGAAGATGAAAGGTCTGCTGATAAAAATGAGTTTTTTTATGAAGGCGGGCTTCGGTCCTATGTTGAATACCTTAACCGGAATACAACGCCCCTGCATGAACCCATATATTTTGAGGGGTATAAAAATGAAGTGCAGGTGGATCTTGCCATTCAGTATAATGATACGTTCAAGGAAAAGCTGTATTCCTTTGCAAACAATATCAATACCGTAGAAGGCGGTTTCCATGTTTCCGGATTAAAGGGCGCCCTGACCCGTACCCTTAACACCTATGCCGCTTCAGGCCATCTGCCCAAAAACAAACAGAATGTTAAAATAAGCGGCGATGATGTCAGGGAAGGCTTAACCGCTATTATCAGTGTAAAAATAATGGAACCTCAGTTTGAAGGACAGACCAAAACAAAGCTGGGGAACAGCGAGGTCAAGGGAATAGTTGAATCTCTGGTTAATGAACATCTTACATATTTTCTGGAAGAAAACCCTTCTGTTGCCAAAAAAATAATTTTAAAGGCTGTGGATGCGGCCAGGGCAAGGGATGCAGCAAAACGGGCCAGGGAACTGGCCAGGAAAAAGGGAACCCTTCTGGATTCGACACTGCCTGGAAAGCTTGCCGAGTGTCAGTATGCTGATCCCAAAGAAAGAGAATTGTTTATTGTGGAGGGAGATTCTGCCGGAGGCAGTGCAAAACAGGGCAGGGACAGGAGATTTCAAGCCATTCTTCCCCTTAAGGGTAAAATTCTCAATGTGGAAAAGGCAAGATTTGACAAGATACTTCGAAGTGAAGAAATAAAAAATATTTTTACCGTCCTGGGAACCGGCGCCGGCCAGGAGGAGTTTAATATTGAAAAGATACGGTATCACAAAATCGTTATCATGACCGATGCCGATGTGGACGGATCGCACATCAGAACCCTGCTGCTGACTTTTTTTTACAGACAGATGCCGGATCTGATAAACAAGGGGTACCTCTATATTGCCCAGCCCCCGCTTTACAGAATAGGCAAGGGAAAAAGCGGCATCTACCTTAAGGATGAGGCAGAATACAGAGATTATATGGTAAAACGGGTATGTGAACAAAAAGATGTGTTTTATTCTGAACAGAAAATTCTCATAGACAATGATCAGCTTTTTGTTTTTCTCAAGGACATGTCCGCCTATTTCAATGCCTTTGAGCGCCTTCAACTCAGGGAATTTGATATGGATCTTCTTTTTCTTCTGATGAGCGAAGATGTCCGCAATAAATTTTTCCTGGAAAACCGGGAAAAAATGGAATCACTGAAACAGATTCTCCACACCCATGGGTACAGAACCGGTGACATTGAATATGATGAAACACTTAATATTTATGAAATGGACGTTCTAGCCGATGAAGACTATAAAAAAGTGCTGTTAAGGGTTGGAAAAGGGCTTATTGCCACCCGGGACTATAAAACCATGCTGAAAAAAGAAGAAAAAACAGATAATATATGCAAGCCGCCTTTTTTTGTGTATAACACCGGGACCAGTGAAAACGAACTTTTTTTTGATGATAAATTGAGTTTGTTTAGATATTTGATGAAAGAGTCAAAAAAAAGCATCAGTATTCAGAGATATAAGGGTCTTGGTGAAATGAATCCGGATCAGCTGTGGGAAACCACAATGGATCCGGAAAAGCGGATGATGTTCCAGGTGTCTATTGACGATGCAGAAAAGGCGGATGAGATATTTACCCTTCTCATGGGAGAAGAGGTCGAGCCCAGGAGAAATTTTATCCAGACCAATGCCCTTGAAGTGTCTTCTCTGGATTATTAAAATGGATGACCTGACCATGGGAAACGGATCTCCCGGCGATAATACCCGTGCTCTGATGAAAATCTGGGCAGACTATACGTCAGCCTACGGCAGAAAAGAAATATAGGCCTTGATCATGGTTTCGCCTAAAGGGGTCAGGCTTTCCTTATTCGTCGTTATCAAACAATGAACACGCACTGCATAGACAGTTAAGATAATGACAATAAGGAAAGCCTGACCCCACCTTCGAAGAACAATTATATGATCAAGGCCGAAATCTAAGTGTTTAGTGTTCCATCATTTCAAGGGCTTCAGAAACGATTCTGTCTTTGGTAAATCCGTATTCAGCCAGGACTTTCCCGCCAGGTGCAGACGTACCGAATCTGTCAATGCTGATAATTTTTCCATTGTCTCCTGTATACCTTTCCCATCCCATGGAGATACCAGCTTCAACAGCAATGCGTTTTTTTATGTCAGCGGGCAGCATTCTTTTTTTATAGGAGGGAGAGGCTTTTTCAAACAATTCCCAGGATGGCATGCTCAGCACTCTAACATGAATGCCTTTTTGCTCAAGTTCTTCTGCAGCATCCGCACAGATATGAACTTCTGAACCCGAGGCAATGAGAATGATATCTGGTTTGGTTTTGGTCTTATTGAGAATATATGCCCCGTATTTTAAACTGCCGTCTGTATGGGTATGGTCCAGAACGGGAAGCTTCTGCCGGCTGAGAATAAGTGCTGTGGGAGAATCAAGGGTTTTAAGGGCCTGCTGCCAGGCATCAGCCGTTTCCACAGCGTCTGCCGGTCTGACAACATTAAGTCCTGGAATCGCTCTTAAGGAAGCCAGGTGCTCCACAGGCTGATGGGTCGGCCCGTCTTCACCTACGGCAACACTGTCATGGGTAAACACATAAATAAGGGGCAGTTTCATAAGAGAAGCAACCCTGATGGCCGGCCGCATATAGTCGGCAAACACCAGAAATGTTCCGCCAAAGGGTCTGACCCCGCTGTGGAGATACATCCCTGACATAATGGATGCCATGGCGTGTTCACGGACCCCGAACCTTATATTGGTGTTTATGTATGCATTTTTCTGAAAATCCGCTGATGTCTCTATATAGGTTTTATTAGAAGGGGCCAGATCTGCTGATCCGCCCATTAAAAAAGGCAGGTTTTTTGCAATCTGATTGAGCACTTTTCCCGAAGCCGCCCTTGTGGCAACAGGGGGGTCTGAAGGTTTAAATACAGGGATTTCAGAATCCCAGCCTTTGGTGAGAAAACCGCTGATGGCATCAATAAACTGATCTGCTTTTTCAGGAAATTCGTTTTTATACACCTGGAAAACTTTCTGCCATTCCTCTTCCATGTGTATGCCGGTATCAACTGCCTGTCTGCAGGTTTCAAGCACCTTTTCTGGAACATAAAAATTTTTGTTTTCCGGAAAATTAAAAAACTTTTTAACTGCTTTAACTTCATCCGGGCCCAGGGGGGCGCCGTGGGCATCGGCACTGTCCTGTTTGGCGGGGCTTCCATAGGCGATGTGGGTGGTCAGTTTTATCAGGGTGGGTTTTTCTGTTTCCTTTTGACCGGCTTTAATAGAAGATTTTATTTTTTCAATGTCATTCCCGTCATCTACTTCCACCACATGCCAGTTCATGGCCTCAAATCTGGCTTTCACATCTTCGGTAAAGGTGATGTCTGTTTTACCTTCAATGGAAATATCATTGTCATCATAAATAAGAATCAGTTTTCCAAGACCCAGGTGGCCGGCAAGGGATACGGCTTCATTTGTTACACCTTCCATGAGGTCACCGTCTCCGCACATGGCATAGGTGTAGTGATTGATTAATTCTTTTCCGGGTTCATTAAAACGGGCAGCCATATGTCTTTCCGCTATTGCCATGCCCACTGCATTGGCAACACCCTGACCTAAAGGTCCTGTGGTTGTTTCAACACCGGGGGTCTGTCCGTATTCCGGGTGGCCGGGTGTTCTGCTTTTCCATTGTCTAAAGGATTTAAGATCATCAAGGGTTAATCCGTATCCATTCAAATACAGCAGGCTGTATAAAAGCATGGATGCATGACCGCCTGACAGGACAAACCGGTCTCTGTCTATCCATGCCGGATTTTTCGGGTTATGTCTGAGAAAATGCTTCCACAGAACAAAGCCAGCCGGAGCCAGTCCCATGGGAGCTCCGGGATGTCCTGAATTTGCCTTTTCTATGGCATCTATTGAAAGGGTTCTGATGGTGTTGATACATTGCTGATCAAGTTCATTGTCGGCAGCAGCCATTTTTTTCTCCATAATTTTTTATTTTTTTGGGTTTACAGCGCTCTCATAAATTCCGGTTTGAGTTGAATGTTTCCGTTCAGCGCTTCTGAGATCAGGGCAAGGGTTTTTTCCTTGTCCCTGGGCAGCTGAGCCCGGATTGGAAGGTAGTTTGAAGCGTGATTGGCGTGAAAAAGTCCAGAGGTCAGGTGGGTTGAGGCGATCATGATTCCAAGCTCCCTGAGCATCTCTTCCGGTGTAATCAGGGTAAATTTTCCTGATTTATAATCATTGTACAAGGGGGTCCCGGGAATGAGCATAAGGCTCAAGGCACCCACATATTCGGGATCTATGGCAGAAAGAACCCTGCCGGTTTCCTTTGCGTGGATATCAGAGCGTTCCCTTCCGGCAAGGCCGATAAGCACGGTGATGGATAATTTTATACCGGCGCTTCTTATTTTTTTTCCCATATCAATCATTTTTTGAGAATCTGCCCCTTTCCTGATATTTTTAAGGGTAGCATCATCACCGGTTTCAAGGCCCATATAGGCAATGGTTACGCCAAGCTCCCTTAGCTGACGAAGTTCTTCAACTGTTTTCATTTTGATGCTTTTGGAATTGGCGTAAAGACCCACCCGTTCCACCCAGGGCAGACGCTTTTTGATCTGTTTTAAAATGGGAACCAGTCTTTTCTGGGGAATGATAAGGGCATCCCCGTCACATATAAACACCCTGCTTTGATTTTTAAAGTATTTTGCAGCATATTCAATATCCTGGAAAATAATATCGTCTTTCTTAATGGTAAACCGCTCCCCTTTATATGTTCCGCAGAACGTACATTTATTATGGGAACAACCAACGGTTACCTGAAGCAGAATACTGTCTGCTTCACTGGGGGGTCTGATTATGTTTCCTTCATAGTGCATAATTTGTAAGAATTCCTTTTTTTTATACTCGATCATCAAATTTTTTGAATACCGCCGCCCCCAGCGGTTGCCTGTCAGGAACGAGAACGACGGAGGACTTTTTCCCTGCCAGGCTAAAAATCAAGAACTGGCGCCACTGGTCCTCAAACAGCTTGATTTTCTTAACGCCTGGCAGGGAAAAAGTCTGATCTCCTTTGGTTCTCAATGTTCCTGACAGGCAACCGCTGGGGGCTCTTAATAGGTCCTTCCATAAAAATTTGATAACCGAATTATATGTATTTACCTGAAAATCAATTAAAAATCAATATGGTGATACATATCACTATTATTCTGATTTTTTATTCTCGCACAAAATCTCAAAGACACAAAGGACCACAAAGTCAAATAAAAATCTTTGTGTCTTTGTGCGAGTTTTTTAAGCTAAAATGCCTCATATTGAAAATTGCTGTACACATCATAATAATTTTTAAAGGAAAAGCAAATTTCAGAAATTTTTAATTAAAATTATTTCACCGTAAATAAGTCCACAGAAAAAGTTAATATTCAATCGCAGTCTTAACCTTGACAATTTCAAATTTACACCAATTATATGGTAGTATGAAAGTCATTCCAAATAATTGGAATAACAGACTTTCATTTTTTTTATAACCGGCATGGCCGGCCCATTATCATCGACCCGGCCGCAACCAGGAATGTAAACGTTTATGAAACAGCGGGTTAAAAATATTTTGTTAAAAAAACAGGAGTTATTATGAGTCAGGAACAACAGACATGTGAGTTTAAAACCGAAGTTCAGCAGTTAATGCACCTTATTGTAAATTCTCTTTATTCCAATAAGGAAATTTTTATAAGGGAACTGGTTTCAAATGCTTCCGATGCCATTGACAAAGCCAGATTTAAAGAACAGACGGATCCTGATCTTTTTCAGGGCGGAGAAGACTATCATATCAGGATTGGTACTGACCCTGAAAAAAAGAGTTTTGAAATTTCCGACAATGGCATTGGAATGACCATGGATGAGGTCAATGAAAATATCGGTACCATTGCCAAAAGCGGAACTTCTGCATTTCTTGAGGCTCTGGAAAAATCCAAAACAGAAAATACATTGTCCCCAGAATTGATAGGTCAGTTTGGTGTAGGCTTTTATTCTTCTTTTATTGCAGCAGACAGGGTTACCCTGGTTACAAAAGCAGCCGGAGAGGAAAAAGGGGTGAAATGGGAGTCTGATGGAAAAGGGTCCTACACCATTGAACCCTGTGAAAAAGAGAGCAGGGGAACAACCATTACCCTTGAACTCAAAGATACTGAAGAGGGAGATCAGGATTTTACAAATGAATATACCATCCGGCATATCATAAAAAAACATTCTGATTTTGTAACCTACCCGATTATCATGAATGTGGAAAAAACAGAGCCCATTCCTGAAAATGAACAGATCAAGGACAGTGACGGAAAGCCCATCGGGGAAACCACCAGAACGGTAAGAAAAGATGAAACACTGAACTCGATGAAGGCCATCTGGGCACAGAATTCCGAGGATGTCACAGAAGAGGAATATGAAGAGTTTTACAAGCATATCAGCCATAACTGGGACAAACCCATGGAACGTCTTCACAAAAAATTTGAAGGCGTAACAGAGTATAATGCCCTTCTTTATATTCCGTCCAAGGCGCCTTTTGACCTGTTCCGTCCTGAAAGAAAACACGGTATGCAGCTTTACTGCAAGCGGGTGTTTATAATGGATGACTGTAAAGAGCTGCTGCCCGAGTACCTGGGATTTATCCAGGGGGTTGTGGATGCACCGGATCTCAATCTTAATGTGAGCCGGGAGATCCTTCAGGAAGACAGACTGGTGAGAAATATCAGGAAAAATCTGGTTAAAAAGGTATTTGCCCTGCTGGAATCCATGGAAAAGGAAAAATATGAGGAGTTTTACAATGAATTTGGCCAGGCCCTGAAAGCAGGGCTTCCCAATGATTTTGAAAACCGGGATAAAATTGCATCTCTGCTGCGGTTTAAAACAACCAAGTCCGATGGCAAATACGTATCACTGGATGAATATATAGAAAATATGGCGGATGACCAGAAGGATATTTACTATATAACTGGAGAAAATCTTAATTCCCTTCTTAACAGCCCCCTGCTTGAGGCGTTAAAGGCAAAGGATTATGAAGTGCTTCTGATGACTGATCCTGTGGATGAATGGGTGGCTCAGTCTCTGCCTGAATATAAGGAAAAAAAGCTGAAAAGTGCTGAAAAAGGCGAGCTTGATCTTGACAAGGTGGATGAAAAGAAAAAAGATGAATACACGGCTCTGTTTGATTTTATCAAGGAAAAGCTCGACGGCAGGGTAAAGGACGTTCAGGCTTCCAACCGGCTGACCGATTCTGTGGCATGCCTTTCCAGTGATGATTTTGGCATGAGCGCGTATATGGAAAAAATTCTCAGGGCATCAGGTCAGGAAGCCCCGGACCAGAAAAGGTCTCTGGAATTGAATATAAACCATCCTGTAATAGAGAAAATCAAGCAGGTATTTGAAACTGATACAACCAATCCCATCCTGAAAGACTACAGCGATCTTCTGTTTGATATGGCTGTTGTCAGTGAAGGGGGAAAAATTGACAATCCATCCCGGTTCAGCAAACTTGTCGGTGATATGATGGCAAAATCATTGTAAATGAAAATTTATCTGGAAAGCCTTGGATGCTGCAGAAATCAGATTGACAGTGAAGTCATGCTTGGGCGGCTGGCAGATCGGGGTCATGAGATTTGTGATGATCCATCCAGGGCTGAGGGGATTATTGTCAATACCTGCGGATTTATATCAGCAGCTTCCCAGGAAGCTGTTGATACAATCCTTGGGCTGGCTGATTATAAAATTTCAGGACACTGCAGAAAACTTGTTGTAACCGGATGTCTGGTTGAGCGGTTTAAAAATGACTGTCTGGGTGAATCCCTGCCTGAAGTAGATGCCTTTATCGGCACAGGTGCTGTTGATTCCATTGTTCAGGCCCTGGAATACAATGGAATCAAACCTCTGTGCCTTTTCTTTGATGTTCTGAAAAGAGAATTCCAGGGCTATCCCCTTCCCAGACAATTAAGCCTTGATTATTCTGCTTATCTAAAGGTTTCAGAAGGATGCAGCAGAAAATGCACCTATTGCATTATTCCAAGGCTCAGGGGAATACAAAGATCCAGACCGGCAGAGGATATTGTCAATGAGGCAGAATATCTTTTTTCAAAGGGAGTCAAGGAAATTGTGCTGGTCGGAGAAAATACAACAGATTACGGATCTGATCTTCAAAAAAAAACCGATCTTTCAGACATACTTGAAAAAATTTCCAAAAAGGCCGCAGATATATACAGGGATGACCCTGTGTGGATACGGCTTCTGTATACCCACCCCGCTTCTTTAAACAAAAACATTATTCAAACCATTTCACAGTTTGACAATATCTGTTCCTACTATGACATACCTGTACAGCATGCATCTGATTCTGTTCTCAAACATATGGGAAGGAGTTATTCAAAAAAAACGCTTTTGTCCCTTTTTGAGGATATAAGACAGTATGACCCGAATGCAGCCCTTCGCACCACAATTATAACCGGTTTTCCAGGGGAAACAGAAGCGGATTTTCAAACACTTTTATCTTTTATCAAAAAGGTTGAATTTGATCATCTCGGGGTATTTACCTATTCTGATTCACAGGACCTGAAATCTCACGGGTTAAATAATCATGTGTCAAAAGAACTTGCCACACAGCGTCATGATATGGTAATGGCTGAACAGGCTGAAATATCTGAACGTATTAATGAAAAACATCTTGGAAAAATTTATAAGGTCCTGGTGGAGGAGCATCCAGGGGATGGAATGTATATCGGCAGAACAGACTTTCAGGCACCTGAAGTGGACGGAATCACTTTTATTTACAAAGAAAACCTTGAACCAGGTTCTTTTGTTGATGTCAAGATTACAGAGACCTACGCCTATGACCTGGCAGGAGAAATTGTATGACCGGAAAACGAGATGAGTTGAAAAACAAGATTATGTCAGGTGTTGCAGATGATTTAGCCGGTATAGAACAGGCCCTGGCCGACAATCTGGCGCCCCGCCTGTCCCTTGTCTCTGATATTGCAGGTCATCTGCTTTTCAGCAAAGGAAAGCGTTTAAGGCCCCTTTTACATGTTTTAAGTGCCAGGCTGTGCGGGTATAGAGACGGAATGGAAATCGTTTTTTCAACCATATTTGAATACCTTCACGCTGCCACCCTTCTTCATGATGATGTTGTGGATCAGGCGGATATGAGAAGGGGTAATACAGCTGCCCACAAGATATGGAAAGTGCCTCAGGTTATTCTTACCGGTGATTTTCTGCTGGCCAGATCACTTTCCATTGCATCCAGAACAAAATCTCCTGAAATTATTGACATTGTCGCAGAAATAACCGAGGAAATGTCCCAGGGAGAAATAGATCAGCTGGATAAAAAAGGCAGGTTGAACCTTTCTGAACAGGAGTATATGGAGGTTATCCGGGCTAAAACAGCTGTTTTAATAAGGGGTGCGTGTCACAGCGGAGCCGTTCTGGCAAATACAGATGAAAAAAGAAAAAGAGCCCTTTCAGAATACGGGTTTCACCTTGGAATGGCTTTTCAAATGGCAGATGATCTTCTTGACTATACAGCAGATGTAAAAACCCTTGGTAAAAATCCCGGCGCTGATATACGGGAGGGAAAGCTTACCCTTCCTTTGATTTTTTCTCTTTCAAAGGCCGATGAAACAGAAAGAAAAGAAATAGAGGCCCTGATACAGAATCCTTATATTTCCTTTAAGGAATTTAAACATTTAATTGATCTGCTTCATAAATATAAAGGGATTGCGTATACTGAATCAAAGGCTGATTTTCATGTAAAAAAGGCCAAAGAAAAGCTTGAAGTGTTTGAATTGTCCCGGGAAAAAAATATTTTAATGATGCTTGCAGATTATGCCATAACAAGAAACTATTGAACCGTGTCAAAAAGAGCAGGAATCAGGAGGATCTGATGTTCAGAAATATAAAGATATCCGGTTGTATAAAATTGTCAATGTCTATTTTTTTTACAGCGTTTTTTTTATCCATACTGCCTCAGAATCATGCTTTGTGCAGTGACCATAAAGATATACTGAAAGTAATCTCCTTTGGCAAAAGATCGGTTGTCAACGATGATTTTCCTGAGGCCAGAAACAAGGCAGTATCAGATTCCCTTGATTTCTCCGTTCAGCAGGCAGTGATGGAAATTCTCAAACCTTCAGATTTATCAGCAGCCTTTGGTATGATATTTGACAATGTAATGGAAGATTCGGAAAATTATATATCAACATACAGGGTTCTTGCGGAACATACAGAAAAAGACCGTTATATGGTGGCTGTGGAGGCAGATGTAAATCTGTCGGACCTGCACCGTTTTTTTGTGGATAATGGTATACTGAATACAGAAAAGGAAAATCCCTCAGTACTGCTTCTCATTTCCGAGCAGTTTCCAAAAGAAATCCTTCCCAGGTACTGGTGGGGAAACAACCCGGTTCCCTATCATTCCTTTGCCTGCCAAGCGGTTCAGGACTATTTGAAAAATCAGGATCTTGTGCTGATCTCAAAACATAAAAAACAACATGATGTTCACTTTGATTTTATCCATGATTCCCAGGCTGCCGTGAACCTTGGCCGCCTTTTTAAAGCAGATATTGTTGTTATGGGAAAAGCAGTTGCAGACAGTGCATCCAATGTCATGGGAGATGAAAAATCATACAGAGCATCCTTTTCAGCTGAAGTTATCCGTGTTGAATCGTCAAAAATTATTTCCTCTGTTGAAGAAAAAGGAGTGGCCAAAAGCCGTGTCAGTCAGAATGGAATCCAAAAAGCCCTGGAAAATGCGGGTAATCTTGCAGCAGAACGTATTGCCAGAACAATAAAACAGGAGTGGTCGAAACACAGCAGTAAGGCAAGGCTTGTCGAGGTAACCATTGCCGGGTCAGATTACCTTTCCAATTTTATTATGCTCAGACGGGTATTAAACCAGATGGAAGGTATTGAAGATGTTAAAACCACGGAACTGGGATCTGAAAAAGCCCTTGTAAATATAATTTTCAGGGGATCTGCAAAAAAGCTTGCTGATTTTTTAATGTTGAAAACCTTTGACGATTTTGGTCTGGAAATTTTTGATGTAAAAGACGATTCCCTTTCCATAAGATTTGTACCGGAAGAAGACAAGGAACCGGTTAAACCGTCGGATATTGAGAACGCCTATATTTCAGAGTAACCTGACCGTTTTAACACAGGCATATTCCCCTGGCTGACCCTTTGACTCGATTATTAAGTGGCCGATGTTATGATCAAGCCCAGTTTGAGCTTGATATTTTTCTTGACATAAAAAATAATGGATGGTAATTTCTGCAAAAAATAAAGGCGCGTAGCTCAGTTGGTAGAGCGCTACCTCGACACGGTAGAAGTCAGCGGTTCAAGTCCGCTCGTGCCTACCATGGAAAAACCGATTATGGATATCCTGAATTTTAAAAATTAAAAGCATGTCCATGTATTACACCCGATTTAACACCAGAATCTGCGAAATCCTTCTGGTAGGGGATGAAAAGGGCCTGGCCCGTCTTCATCTCAACACCGGTGAGGGCGGCCGGCAGTTCAAAATCAATGATACCTGGATAGCCCGGCCCGATTTTTTTGAGTATATCAAAGCCCAGGTCATGGAATACCTTGACGGAAAGAGACGGGTGTTTGCCGTGGATCTCAATACCAAGGGCACGGATTTTCAGAAAGCCGTCTGGGAGGGGCTGCGCAAAATTCCCTACGGCAGACGGGTCACCTACGGGGATATCGCAAAGGCCCTTGGAAAAAAAAAGGCCTGCCGGGCCGTGGGTGGAGCCTGCGGTAAGAATCCGGTTCCTTTGATTACTCCCTGCCACAGGGTGATCGGAGCCAACGGAAATCTTACCGGATTTGGCAGCGGCCTGGCCATCAAGAAAAAACTTATCGCCCTGGAAAAGGGGTCTGCCCCATTTCTCAGGGGCTGAATTATCTCAATGGCCGTGGCAGTGACATCTAAGATTAAGTGATCTTCGATTAAGTGATCTTCCAAAAAATAACTCACGCATCTTGCCTGTCTTTTTGCCCGTCTCCTGCGTTGCGCCGATGGGACATATTAAGGGGAAAGGGTGCAGATTCTGTCAGGGAATTCTGCCAGGGGATCCAGACCCTTTTCAGTGACAGCAAAGGTGTTTTCGATTCCCACAACGCCTTTGCCGGGCATGATTACTTTAGGCTCCAGGGCAAAGACCATGTTTTTTTCCAGGGGGAGTGTCTGGCCCTTGGCAATAAAAGGAAATTCATCCAGTTCCAGCCCGATGCCGTGACCGATAAAGCGTATTTTTCTGTCTCCAACCCCCATGAATATGTCACTGTATCCTTTTTCTTCCGCTTTTTTGATCAGGATGTCATAGAGCTCTCCGGCAGGCATGCCGATACATCCTTTTGTTTTTGCTGTTTCCTGGATTTCCAGCATGGCCTCGTGGGCTTTTAAAAAGTGATCATCCAGAGGGCCGATGGAAAAAATGCGTGCGTGGTCTGAAAGATAGCCGTTCAGGGCAAATACATAATCCACAAGAACAGGCTCGTTTTTTTCAATGGCTTTAAATCCAGCACCCTGGCCTGTGGCAGGACCGGTCCCAAGTCCGCCTGTGGGTGAGGCCATATAACTGGGAACAGCAGCGGCAGACCCGCTCATGATATGGCCGTAAAAAATTTCACTGCCCCAGAGGCGCATGCGGATGATCCCCTGGTGACCCAGACTCCGGCAATAGGCTTCCAGTTCCCCTGCAAGGGTGATTTCGTTTTTGCCCGGTTCAATGAGCTGTGCTGCTCTGCCAGCCACTTTATCCGACATTTCAGCAGCTTTTTTTATCTGATTTAATTCGTGATCTGATTTTACCCCTCTTATCAGTCTGATATCCATTGATATGTCTACAATGTCTGTATCTTTAAAAATACTTTTGTATAGAAAATAGAGATTTGCCGGCAGCACATCCAGTTCCATACCTATAACCCGGGGTGACCCACAGGCGTATTCCTCTAAAACAGAAGGAATTTTTTTAGGACTGACAACAGAGACAAGTGTTTTAAGATTTGTTTCCGCTTGAGCCCTTTCAAATTCCTTGAAGACCATGAAAACAGGGTCTCCCTGGGCGGGAATATACAGCCATCCCTGCTGCACCGTGCCTGAAAAGTAGAAGAGATCAGATTTCTGAAGAATTAAGCTTCCGCTGATGCCTTTTTTCTCCATAACAGACTGCAGTTTTTTAATTCTGATTTCAATTTCAGATTCAGGTACACCTTTTTCATAGAGACTCATATTCCCTCCCACAGAATTTAAAGATTAATTGTAATCGTAAAAACCTTTACCTGTTTTTCGTCCAAGCCATCCTGCTTCCACATATTTTCTCAGCAGCGGGCAGGGCCTGTATTTTGAATCCTTAAACCCGTCGTAAAGGGTTTCCATAATGGCAAGACAGGTATCCAGTCCAATCAGATCGGCAAGGGCAAGGGGCCCCATGGGATGGTTCATACCCAGCTTCATCACAGTGTCAATATCTTCTGGTTTGCCGACATTCTGGTAGAGGCAGAAAACAGCCTCATTAATCATGGGCATGAGAATTCTATTGGCAATGAATCCGGGGAAGTCATTGGCCTCTGCCGGGGTTTTACCGAATTTTTTGCACAACTCCCATGTAATATTAAAGGTTTCTATGGAGGTGGGAAGGCCCTTGATGACTTCAACCAGCTTCATAACCGGCACGGGATTCATAAAATGCATGCCAATGACCTTGTCCGGGCGTTTGGTTCTGGCTGCAATCCTTCCTATGGGAATGGATGAGGTGTTTGTGGAAAGGATCACATGGGACGGACAGATCATATCAAGGTCTTCAAAAATCTTGAATTTCAGATCTTCTCTTTCAACAGCTGCTTCTACAACAAAATCAACATCCTGCATATCCTTGAGATTGACTGTTGTATCGATTCTGGAAAGAATGGCTGTTTTTTCCTTTTCTTCAAGTTTTCCTTTTTTAACGCTTCTTTCAAGGTTTCTGGTAATGGTGGCAATGCCTTTTTCTGTAAATTCTTCCTTGATATCACTCATTAATACCTCAATACCGCTGGCCGCTGCCACCTGGGCGATACCGTTTCCCATCTGTCCTGCACCGATTACACCGAATTTTTTTATATCCATTATTTTCTCCTTATCTGTTTACAACAAGGGCAACAGCTTCTCCACCGCCCAGACAGAGGGAAGCCAGTCCTTTTTTAACGTTCCGTTTTTCCATTTCATAGAGCAGGGTGGTCAATACCCGGGTGCCGCTTGCGCCGATGGGATGCCCTAGGGCCACGCTGCCGCCGTTTACATTGACTTTTTCCGGGTCCAGTTCAAGGACCTTGTTGATTCCGGTTGAGCTTCCTGAAAAAGCTTCGTTGATTTCAAAAAGATCAATGTCTTGAATGGAGATTCCCTCTTTTTTCAATACCTTGGGAATGGCATAAATCGGGGCCATGAGCACATATTTCATGTCAATGCCGTAGGAAGCCTGGGCACCGATTTCAGCTAAAATTTTACAATTGAGCTGTTCTGCCTTTTCCCGGCTCATCACCACAACCGCTGCTGCACCGTCACTGATAATAGAGGCATTGCCGGCTGTTCCTACACCGTCTTTCTGAAATGCACCCTTCATTTTGGACAGGATGTCATAGGAGGTTTCCTTGGGGCATTCGTCAGTATCAAAGAGTTTTGTTTTACCCCTGCCGGCAGGGACTTCAATGGGGGTTATTTCGTCTTTGAACCGTCCTGACTGTATGGCCTTAAAGGCCTTGGTATAGGATTTTTCCGCAAACCTGTCCTGATCTTCCCTGGATACGCCCCATTTTTCAGAGCAGAGTTCATTGGATATGCCCATGTGAAAATCATTGACCACATCCCATAATCCGTCATGAACCATGTGGTCCTCGATTTTCCCAGGTCCCATGCGGTGTCCCCATCTGGCCTTGTCCATATAATAGGGGGCCATACTCATGTTTTCCATGCCTCCGGCCACAATAACATCAGCATCTCCGCATTGAACGGCCTGGGCTGCCAGCATCACAGCCTTGAGGGAAGATCCGCAGACCTTGTTTATGGTTATGGCCTCAACCTCCCAGGGAAGATCTGCCTTGACAACGGCCTGTCTTCCCGGATTCTGGCCGTAACCGCAGGGCAGTACCATACCCATGATGGCTTCATCAATGTCTGTTTTGTCGATGCCTGCTCTGGCAATCACCTCTTTTATGACATGGGCGCCCAGATCTGTTGCGCCGGTTTTGCTCAGGCTTCCGCCAAAGCTTCCAAGCGGGGTTCTGGCCGCACTGACAATAACCGCTTTTTTCATATGATTTCTCCATAATTTTTTATAAATTTTAATGAAAGCCATCAGCCTTCAATACTCAGTTATACGCTTCCAGTAAACCATTATTGATTACATATTTCTTCTGTACTTTCCGCCCACATCATAAAGGGCGCCTGTAATGCTGCCAAGGGAGCATACCTTTACAGTTTCCATAAGTTCTGCAAAGATATTGTCTCCGTCCAGAATTGTTTTCTGAAGGTTTTTCAAGGCCTGCTCACTCTGGTCTTTGTTTTTTTCCTTAAACGCGGCAAGTCTTTCAAGCTGGGAATTTTTCTGATCATCATCGGAGCGGGCAAGTTCCAGGCAGGACATGGATTCTTCATAATTGGCATCTGGATCCTGGAATGTATTCACACCTACGATGGGAAGATCCCCTGAATGCTTAAGCTGTTCATAATAAATGGATTCTTCCTGGATTTTTCCCCGCTGGTATCCGGATTCCATTGCCCCGAGCACACCGCCCCGTTCGGTGATTCTTTCAAATTCCATGAGAACGGCCTCTTCCACCAGATCTGTGAGTTCATCAACAATAAAACTGCCCTGGAGGGGATTTTCATTTCTGGCAAGCCCCCATTCCCTGTTTAATATCAGCTGAATGGCCAGGGCCCGCCTGACGGATTCTCCGGATGGGGTGGTGATGGCCTCGTCAAAGGCATTGGTGTGGAGGCTGTTGCAATTGTCATACACCGCGCACAAAGCCTGGAGAGTGGTCCGGATATCATTAAACTGGATATCCTGGCTGTGCAGGGATCTTCCCGAGGTCTGTATGTGATACTTAAGTTTCTGGGATTTTTCGTTCCCCTTATACAGATATTTCATGGCAATGGCCCAGATCCGCCGGGCAACCCTGCCGATAACTGTATATTCAGGATCCATTCCATTGGAAAAAAAGAAGGAAAGTGAGGGGGCAAAGGAATCAATGGACATACCCCTGGACAGGTAGTATTCCACATAGGTGAATCCGTTGGCAAGGGTCAGGGCCAGCTGGGTTATTGGATTGGCACCGGCTTCAGCAATGTGATACCCGGAAATGGAAACAGAATAAAAATTGCCGACATTGTTGTCGTTAAAATACTGCTGAATATCACCCATCATTTTTAAAGCAAATTCTATGGAAAAAATACAGGTGTTCTGGCCCTGGTCCTCCTTTAGAATATCCGCCTGAATGGTTCCCCTGACGCTGGAAATGGCTTTCTGCTTAAGATCGCTGCTTTCTTTTTCATCAGGTTCCCTTCCCTTTTCCTCTCTGAATTTATCCTTTTGCTGTTCAATGGCTGTGTTCATGAACATGGCCAGCATCATGGGGGCGGGGCCGTTAATGGTCATGGAGACAGATGTGTTGGGCGCACAGAGGTCAAAACCGCTGTACAGGACTTTGGCATCTTCCAGGGTACAGATACTGACCCCTGAATTGCCTATTTTACCGTAAATATCAGGACGGGTTTCAGGATCGTACCCATACAAAGTTACAGAATCAAAGGCGGTTGACAGTCTTTTGGCCGGATAACTTTCAGACAAAAGCTTGAACCTTCTGTTGGTATCATGGGGGCCGCCTTCTCCGGCAAACATCCTTGTGGGATCTTCATCTTCCCTTTTTAATGGAAAAACGCCTGCTGTATAGGGAAATTTTCCAGGTACATTTTCCCTTCTCATCCATTTCACAGATTCGCCCGGGTCTTTGTATTTGGGAACAGCCACCTTGGGAATCCTTGAATGGCTGAGACTGGTGGTGTAAAGCGGCAGTTTGAATTCCCTGTCCCTGACCTGATAGGTCAGTTCATCTCCTGCATATATTTCCTGCATATTTTCCCATTCTTTGAGCAGTTCATCGGTTTCACTGTCAATATTTTTTTCTGCTCCTTCAACAGACTGTTTGAGTTTATCCATAATCAGGTCTGTATCATCGGGAAAAAGGGTTTCGATTTTTTCAAGGGTTTCTTTAAGGTGCCATCTGCTGCGTACGGCATCGGCCTGTTTTTCTGTGTTTTTGTGGTAGTTTTTTATGGTGTCGGCGATTTCTGCAAGATACCGGGTTCGTTCAGGGGGAATAATAATGGTTTTTGAGGTGGAAAATCTGGT
The DNA here is from genome assembly GCA_046482845.1 of Desulfobacteraceae bacterium. Classification (GTDB taxonomy): domain Bacteria; phylum Desulfobacterota; class Desulfobacteria; order Desulfobacterales; family Desulfobacteraceae; genus DATFJZ01. The sequence goes on from JAWOEJ010000237.1 coordinate 36,350, forward strand.
GTTGGTTTTTGGAAGGGAAGACGTGAATTTTATTCCGGTTTTTTCCGCAAGAAGATCCAGGGTTTTATGGTAAAAGGCGGTAACCCCGTCATCATTGAATTTTGAAGCAATGGTGCCGAAAACAGGCATGTCCTCCAAAGGTTTGTTCCACAACTGTCTGTTTCGCTGCACCTGTTTTCTGACATCCCTTAAGGCATCTTCGCTTCCCCTTTTTTCAAATTTATTGATAACCACAATATCGGCATAGTCCAGCATATCAATTTTTTCAAGCTGGGAAGGGGCCCCAAACTCTGCTGTCATCACATAGACAGCAATATCAACCAGATCGGTTATCCTTGAGTCCCCCTGTCCAATACCGGCGGTCTCTGCAATGATAATGTCGTATCCTGCGGCTTTGGCCACCTCAATGGCTTCTGGAAGGGATTTGGGCAGTTCTGTCTGGGACTCCCGTGTGGCAAGGGAACGCATGTAAACCCGGCCTGTTTCAATGGAGTTCATCCGGATCCGGTCCCCAAGCAGGGCCCCGCCTGTTTTTCTCCTGGAGGGATCACAGCTGATAATAGCCACATTAACCCCTTCCAGATCCATCAATATCCTTAAGATAAACTCATCTGTGAGAGAGGATTTTCCTGCTCCGCCTGTGCCTGTTAACCCGATAACCGGCGGGTTTTTATCCTGTTTCCGGGCAGAAAGGTTTTTTAAAATATCTTCCAGTATATTGTCTTCTCTGCTTTTTGCCTCCTGAATCGCTGTGATGAAATTGGCTGTGACATACTTGTTTTCTACAGTGAGGCGGGAGTAATCCAGGCTGTTGAAATCTACCGTGGAAAAATCCATTCTTTTCATCTGGTCATTGATGATCCCCTGAAGTCCTATTTTTGCGCCGTCTTCCGGAGAATAAATCCGTGTGACCCCGTAATTCTGGAGTTCCTTGATTTCAGACGGAATAATAACACCACCGCCGCCCCCGAAAACCTTGATATGTGACGCGTTTTTTTCTTTAAGCAGATCAACCATGTATTTGAAAAATTCTACATGTCCACCCTGGTAACTGGACACAGCAAGGCCCTGGGCATCCTCTTCAATGGCCGCATCAACTATTTCTCTTGCTGATCTGTTATGTCCGATATGAATCACTTCTGCACCCGAATCCTGGAGTATTCGTCTCATAATATTGATTGATGCGTCGTGACCGTCAAAAAGGGCAGTGGCTGTTACCACCCTTACGGAATTTTCAGGGGTATAAATGTTATCAGAAAGTGTCATCACTTCTCCTTTATTCAAATATGTTCTCGTCAGTATTTAAACCATCGGTTTTATTATTTTTAAAAATCAACCCCAGAATAAACCGGGTCTGATATTTAATATAGTTTTCCAGGGTAAATTCCTTTAAAAAATACCAGCGCCTGAAAGCCCACATATGGCCAAGAACAGAAATATTATGCCCCACCAGGTTTATGGATTTTTCATCAAGGGTTGGAAAATCTTTTTTACCGGAAAGACGGGTCAGCGCGTCTATAAAAATCTGGGTGATTCTCAGCTCATTATCAAGTACTTTTTTCTGCCATTTTTCAGGAAGGAACTGGGTTACCTGGTACATGAGAATGACGTGATCATTCATTTTATTGATGACCTGAAAATACTCCCTTATGATTTCCGCAAGGCTTGACCGGCCTTCTGCGGTATGAGCCAGCGCTTCTTCCACGGCTTTTTCAACCTCAATATGTATGGAGGTGCAGACCAGATAAAGCACATCTTCCTTGGATCCCACGTATTCATACAGGGAGCCGATGGAAAAACCAGCTGCTTTTGCTATCATCCGTGTGGTGGTCTTGTGGTATCCATGTTCCACAAACAGGTGAACAGTAGAATCGACGATTTGACGTCTTCGTTCTTTTACCAGGTCAGGGTTTTTTATCTGGGTCGGCACATCACAGCTTTGTCCACTTTCTTTTTTTTTTGTTTTATTTTTCAAGTAGGAAACTCCGCAATTGTGATTATAATTATAGTTACAATAACTACCCTCTGCCGCTTTCCATAATATAAACAATCTGTCCGTAAAAATATAATATATGTGTTACAATATAAGTTTATAATCAAAACAATATACCATATGATCGAGCGCTCGGTCAATTAATTGATTACATGCTCATCTTTGTCTTGTCAAGAAATTATCCCTTAACTTTATAAAACTCGAAGAGCAAGTTTTTATATCTGATTTTTCGAAAATGAGTTAAGGCCTGAGTTATCGGCATTATATTACCTGTCCAGTATAATCCCAAAAACGCCGTAGATAATAACAATACTGCAGGCCTTAACCCTCACAGCTAACTGTCAACATTAAAAAACTTCCAATCCTGATTTCTCAACTTGCATTGGTATGTTTTGTTTTTTCTATGACCCTTATTATACTTGTTTATTTTTCTT
>JAWOEJ010000263.1:0-27943 GCA_046482845.1 Desulfobacteraceae bacterium
CCAGACGCGCAAGTTTTTCCGTAATCTCACGATCAGATATCCGTGGCGCGACATCCACTGCAGGCAGTGTCACCGGCAAAAGCAATTGAAGTGCTATCCACAAACCAGTTAAACGGATGTAAAATCTCATAATGGCCTCCATTCTCAAATCTTCAAATTCATGTCAACATTGATTATAACCATTCATACCAGAAATCACAATCATAAACAATGGACCGCAAAGAACAAAATGCTTCCGCAACCGAAGATCCTGGTTCTGCTGTGGTGTATACCGGCAGTTTTCCCCCTGCGTAGGTAACAAAAGGCGCTATCAAATGTGACTGCCTGAAGAGAAACAGCGGTTCCGCACTGGGCGGCGTGTACAACAGAGCCCCGTAGGTGTTGTAGATTCTTCCGTCATCAGGTATTTCCAATGGAAAACTCAGCTCAACATGGACATTCTGATCAATGAGCAGCTTTTTTTCAAAGCGGCTGAGACCGTCCACAACAATGCCGGAGCGAATGGTTCCCCTGTCTGTGGCAACCATACCGTCAATTCCCATCACCGCAGAAGTTACAGTTACGGTGCTTCTCCCGTAAACGTCCCTGCCGTCAACAACTGTGATCATATATTCACCTGGGTCATCTGGTGCCACATATCCGACCCGGTCTCCTTCAAGATTTGAAAGGCTGCCTGCTTCCGCGGTCCATGCATAGGGAGACGTACCTCCGGCTACAAAGAAATTAACCACTTCACCCGGCTGGAGCCGCACCGATGCGGGTGTAAGACCAAGTGCTGCATGGATGACTTTGACAACAGCAAGCCCGGAATCCCCTGCCGCATCAATAACCACCACTTCATGCCGGCCCACCTGGTCATAGCTTGTGTCCCATGTTCTGCCCTGGCTGGTGTCCGGCCATGTATAGGGCTCTACCCCCCCCCTTGCCGCAGTGAGATGTATGGACTCATCAATGGTTGCAATCACTTTCAATGGGGTAATGATCAGATTACCGACCACCTTGACCCGGCATTTGCTTTCATGGCCAAGGGCATCCATAACCTTTACAATGAACAGCCCATTTACATTGTCACTGGTTCCTGAAGCAGCGCCGGACCAGCCGGTAAACTTATATCCTGTATCAGCAATGGCCGTCAGGGTAACCGTGTCACCATGCGCATAGGTTGTTCTGGAAGGACTTTTGTTGACAGTGCCGCTGGCGCTTGAGATGGACAACGTATATGTCAGCGGGGTCAAAGGAAGCGGTTACGCTTTTATCTTCCGTCATGGTGATGGTGGTGGTCAGGCTGGTGCCGGAGGCATCCCCTGACCAGCCGGTGAACTCATAACCGGCATCTGGAACTGCTGTAGGGTGACTGTCTCTCCTTCAGAGTAGGTTGCCTGATTCGGGTTCAGGGTAACATTGCCGTTGATACTGTTTACAGTAAATGTATAATATCCAGGCGGCGGTGTAACCGAAATATTTTTTGTGGCAGTGGCAACATTCCCGTCAGCATCGGTAACAGTCAGTGCCACACAGAATGTGCCTTCTGCGGTGTAGGTATGGGAGGGGTCGCGGTCTGTGGCGCTGTTACCATCTCCGAAATCCCAGGAGCAGGTGTATTCCGGTTTTTTCCAGCCCACCAGGCCGCGGAAATCCACAAAACAAATCATGCCAAAAGCCGCAATCCTTCCGATTTATCCATCTCTATTTTTTTGATGATGAATTTCTTAAGGATTGAATCTTGAGATTCATCTGAAAAAAATTCGGGAAAAATCTGGCGCAATGCGATTGCCGTGACACGCTCAGAATACGCGAAATCGGTTCAAATCACCGGGAATTGGTGCAATAGCAGAACAAAAACACGAGGGTGGTCATGGCCATAATACCCATGCCGCAGGGAAAGGCAAAACGCAGATTCAAGTAATCCATGGCAAATCCCGCGACCATGGAACCGGTCATCATGCCGAGACTATGGGCCATGGTCACAATGGCCATTACCTGGGCCATTGCATTTTTCTCGTCTCCCTTGATAACGGCAAGGCCCATAATGGACGGCATGGAAATCCCTCCACCCAGACCAAAAACAGAAACCGCTGCCACAAGATCCATATAGGAATCTGACAGGGTCAGCATCCCCATGCCGAAACAACAGAGAATTCCGCCTGACACCACCATCAGCCCTTTATTGATACGGTCTGAAGCATATCCCATGGGAAGATGAAGCATGCCGCTGATAAACACCCCCAGCATCACCAGAAACCCGGTGGACGACCCGGAAAGGCCGAATTCCGTGTCCGCAAACAACGGCAGAAAACACCAGATAACCCCAATGCATGAGGTATACCCGAACCTGAAAACAAAAAGGGCTGTCAATCCCCTGTCCCGGATCATGGCGCCAAAGGGAAAAACAACCCTGGTTTTTCCCTTGAGCACCTCTTTTGAAATAGAAGGAAGAAAAAAAAAGGACAGCAGAAGACCGGAAAGGGACAGCACACCCATGCAGACAAAGGTCGATGTCATGGAAAAAGCATCTTTTATCACCCCTCCCATCAGCGGACCGATGCTGAGACTGGCAAACATGGACATACTAAACAGGCCCATGGCGTAGCCTTCCCTGCCCCTGTCGGTGATTTCACCCACATAGGCCTGCACCACGGGCATGATCATGGCAGATGCAGCGCCCTGGACAAACCGGATAATGATAAGGGCCTTTACACTGAAAAAAACAATAAACGCCCCGGAAACAAGGACATACCCTAAAAGACCGCTTAGGATAAACGGTTTTCTGCCTTTTTTATCGGAAAGCCTGCCCCAGAAGGGCAGAAATAAAACCCTGGCCAGAGAAAATGACCCGAAAATCATTCCCACAAAAATGCCAGCGGCACCCAGGTCATGGGCATACACCGGCAAAAGGGGCACCACCATGCCAACCCCGGTCACCGTTACAAAAATAGTGAAAAAGAGAATTAAGAACACACCCTTGTGGGCCGAGGGGATAAATCGTATCATAGCCTTAAAAACGCATGGGTTTCCGGGATTATCTGAACAGGATCAATCCTGAATGTCTTCAATCCAGAATATCTTCAATCTGGCTGACGAACCTGCTTTTTAGTGCGTACTGTCCCTTTCTGCTGGCGGCATGGGACAGGTAGAGAAAGCGTTCAGCCCGTGTCATGGCAACGTACATCAACCGTCTTTCTTCCTGCAGTGCCTTTTCCCCTGAATCTATTGAGCGCCAGTGGGGAAAGAGTTTTTCCTCGCATCCGGCCACAAACACCGTATCAAACTCAAGCCCTTTGGCAGAATGAATGGTCAACAGAGCCACTCCCTGATCGTTTTCCTCCTCGTCCTTATCTTCCCTGATCAGGGCTGCCTCTTCAAGGTATTGAAATATATCCCCTTTTTCTGCAGCTGTATATCTTAATTGTTCTATATTCTCCTTTTTGGAGATAAACTCAGGTTCAGTTTTTACCTTTTTTTTCAAATATTCATAATACTCTGTTTCGGACAGGATTCGGTCAATGGCAGCATCCGGCGCCAGATCCCTTATACTGTCAATCAGTTCGAGAAGTGCTGTTAAATTGTCATGGACCTTTCTGGATAAAACCCTTTCCTTCACCATTATCCGTGCAGCATCCTGAAGGCTTACCCCCTCGCTTTTCAGGGTGCCTATCTTTTTTATCATGGCTGGCCCAATCCCGCGCCTGGGGGTATTGATAATCCTTTCAAAGGACACATCATCCCCGGGAAACAGGGCAGCACTTAAATAGCCGTTGATATCAAGAACTTCAGCCCGGTCAAAAAACCCCTGACTGCCCAGGAGGCGGTAGGGAACCCTCAACGCCCTGAACGTTTTTTCAAAGGCCAGGGAGCAGAACTTTGTCCGGTACACAACCGCCATTTTTTCATAGGGAATACCGTCGCCACTGCAGTAAAGTGATCGAAGACGGCGGGCAACCCACCGGGCTTCTTCAGATTCGTTAAAAAACTCATGGACTTCAACCATCCCCCCCTTTTTTTGGGAAAAACAATTTTTTTCCATTTTATCCTGATTAAAATCAATGAGTTTATTTGCCGCCTGAACAATCTCATCGGCGGATCTGAAATTCTGTTCCAGCCGGAAAATCTTTGCCTTGTCATATTTATCAGGGAAATTAAGAAAATGATTGATATTGCTGCCCCGGAATCCATACACGGCCTGCCAGTCGTCCCCCACACAGAAAAGATTTCCGTGATCACCCAGAAGCAGTCCTGTCAGCTCATCCTGAAGATTATTGGTGTCCTGGTACTCATCCACGAGTATATGGGTAAAATAATTTTTGTAATACTGCCGGATCTCTTTATTATCCCTTAAAATATCTCGGGTTTTTAATAATATATTGTCAAAATCAACGCTGTTGGCAGCAAAGAGTTTTGCTTCATAGGCCTTAAAAATATCATGGACGTGAATGATTCCCATGCGGGGGCGCTTTTCAATGAATTTTTCAGGATTGCCCGAGTTTTTTGCTCTGGATATCACAGACAAAAGATTGCCTGCATGTTTTTTTTCCAGATTGCTTTCAACCAGAACCTCGGTAACCAGTTTTTTCTGGTGATAGGAGGAACAGATCTGAACTGGCGCGGTATACCCCAGAAGATGGCAATGTTTTTTAAATATCATCAAAGAGGCTGAATGATAGGTCCTTATCCACGGAAAACTTTTATACCCCAGCCCCGTCATTTTATACAGGCGGGACTTCATTTCACCGGCGGCTTTGTTGGTAAAGGTAATGGCAAGGATCTTTTCCGGATCATGGCCTGATTCAATCAGGTGCAGGATTTTTACAGTCAGGGTTCTGGTTTTGCCTGATCCTGCACCGGCAACGACAAGGGCTGGTGATCCTGTATGCTCTACCGCTTTCTTTTGCTGTTCGGACAGCGCCATCATATCATTCAGCATTGGATATAATTTCTTTTAAAACGGTTTCCACCTCATTTTTGATCTCTTCAAGCCGGGTTTCAGTGAGGGCTTCAAACCGGAGAACCAGAGCCGGCTGTGTATTGGAAGCCCGGACCAGCCCCCACCCGTCATCGTAAACAGCACGCATGCCGTCTATATCAATCACCTGTTGTCTGCTTTTAAACAGGGCTGTGATCTTTTCCACCACGGCAAATTTTTCGTCGTCCGGGCACTCAACCCGTATCTCCGGGGTGGTAAAGGTTTGAGGCAGACCGGACAGCAGCTCTGATACGGTTTTTCCTGTATCGGCAATAATTTCAAGGAGCCTGCAGGTGGCATAAAGGGCATCATCAAACCCGAAAAATCTGTCCTTGAAAAAGATATGGCCGCTCATCTCACCGGCAAGTTCAGCTTTTTCCTCTTTCATTTTCTTTTTTATCAGAGAATGGCCTGTGCGCCACATCACGGCCCTGCCCCCGCGTTTTTCAATTTCATCGTACATGACCATGGAGCACTTGACCTCGGAGATAAAGACTGCACCGGGTTTCCTTGAAAGGATTTCCCGGGCAAAAATAATCATGAGCTGATCCCCGTAGATGATTTTACCATTTTCATCCACAACTCCGATGCGGTCACCGTCACCGTCATATCCCACACCAAGATCCAGCCCCTTTTCCCTGACCAGGGCAATGAGATCCTCCATATTGGCCTTGACTGTGGGGTCTGCCTCATGATTGGGAAAACTGCCGTCCATATCACAATAGAGATCATGAACAGTGCATCCAAGGGCATCAAGGACGGGCAGAGCCGTTATTCCGCCTGTTCCGTTTCCCGCATCCACGCCTATTTTTATGTTCCTGGAAACAGCAATATTTTTCTTGAAAAACTCAATATAGGGCGTTAATGCATCTTTTGTTTCAAGACGTCCCCTGCCTTTGGCAAAATGTCCTTTTTTTATAATGTCTGCTATATCCTGAAGTCCCTGGCTGTGAATGGAATCAAACCCGTTCATCAGCTTGAACCCGTTATATTCGGGGGGATTGTGGCTGGCGGTTACCATAGCTCCGCCCTGAACATTAAAATGATGAATGGAAAAATAGAGGACAGGTGTCGGGCATATCCCGATATCAATCACATCACATCCTGTATCTATAATCCCCTGGATAAATTTTTCTGAATAGCTTTCAGAGGTGTTTCTGCAGTCTCTTCCCACTGTTATCGTCTTGTTTCCATGTTTCTGCAGCAGGGTGCCGTAAGCCATGCCGATATGAACCGCATCCGCTTCTGTAAAATCTTTCCCTGCCACACCGCGTATGTCATATTCTCTAAAAATGCCAGGATTCATTTTTTCTCCTTTAAACTTTTCTGCATTGCTTTAAAACACATCAAGCCCATGAAACAGAACGCAAACAGATAAAATTCCGTTGTTCAGACATCTATAAACCTGCCGGATGTATTTCATCTACAGAGCCCGGCCAGTTCCAAAAAAAGGGTGATGCCTCCCAATGCCCAGCAATAGGGCGCAAAAAGATGAAGACGTCCGTTTTTAACAATTATAAGCAAAAATTTTAACGCAAAAAAACCAACTGCAAAGGCCGCAAGGGTCCCATAAAGGGTTCCTTTATCCATGGTAAACCCTGCCGTGTCTTTCAGGCTCAATAGTTCAGCCCCGATAATGGCCGGCATGGAAAGCAGAAACGAAAACCGTGCTGCAGTCTCCCGTTCAATCCCTGCAAAAAGACCGCCTGCAATGGTAGCCCCTGACCTTGAAACACCGGGAAGAACGGCCAGCCCCTGACAAAGCCCGATAAACAGCGCCTTTTTAAACCCGAATGTGTTGATTTTAATTGTATTTCCCTTGATTTTCCGGGTCAGCCAGAGAAAGGTGCCTGTCAGGATAAGCATCACCCCCACCATATAAAGGGATGACAGCGAGGTTTCCACATAGGGTTTTAAAAGAAAACCAATTACTGCCGTAGGAACAGAGGCAATAATGATCAAGGCGGCAAGTCTGATGTCATTGTTGTTTTTTACCAGGCATCTGCAGTCCCCCCCTGAACAAATGCATTTAAAAAGACTGAACAGGGAAAAGATCATGGCTTTTATGTCCCTGAAAAAGACAAAGCCCACCGCTGCCATGGTTCCCACATGAAGGCTGATATCAAAGGACAGCACCGATTCTGTGATTCCAAAACAATTCCGGCCGAGAACAAGGTGTCCTGAACTGCTTACTGGAAGAAACTCCGTAAGCCCCTGAAGCACACCCAGAACCAGGCCCTGATATATTTCCATTTATGTTGTTTTCCTGTGTCTGACGGTTTAAAGCCAGCAAGTTAAAATAAGTTGCGCCTATTGTGCTGAATTTTTATTTGCTGCCCAGGTTCATGCCGTGACATATAAATCTTTGAATTGCCGGTTTCAAACTCCAGGCAAATCTATGAATTCTACAATATTTCCCTGTTTAAATCAAACGATTTGTATTCCCCCAGCAAATCCAATTATAACTTTCACCAGGATAATCTGCTTTGTAACTCACTTAAATCACGCTGATGAAAACTGAAATTTTTTTTCAAATTCATACAGCTCCAAAATCAGAATTGCTGTATAACCGGCGGGGTTTTTTGCCCTGCCAGACTAAAAATCAAAAAAATTCGGCCTGCGGTCCAAAAACCGTTTGAGGGCTCAGATTCCTGATCCCCTGTTCAGGACTTCGTTTATTTAAACCGGTCATCGGAGCGCTGTTCAGCGACTCCCTGAGCATCTGACTGCATCCAGCCGGACCTGCTGTTTTTTACCCGGTCAAATTTATCAATATAGGGTTTGACATCCAGGACAGGAGTACCATCTAAAAGATCAATTCCTCTGATGGTTAGAATTCCCCTGTCTACAGAGCAGAGCTCTACCACGGAAAGCCCGATGTGATTCGGCCGCAGGGGAGACCGGGTTGAAAACACCCCCCGCTCTACTGTGTCCATGAAAGGGGTCACCACAAGCGCTGTTTTGCTGACCTTGTGAAAATGATACAGAAGATAGATATGACTGAACCCGTCCAGATCCCTGAGGCCCTCAACATAGGGGTCATAAATTCTTATTCTGCCCTGAACATCCTCTGCTCCCCTGGGCTGTATGGGCATATTTTCAATTTTTTTATAGGGAGACTCTGCGATTCCTATCGGTTCCATTCATTCCTGCCTTTTTATTCAATTGATATCACAAGCACTAAGGGATCTTCCAAAAAATAATCCACGCATCCTGCCTGTCTTTTTGCCCGTCTCCTGCATTGCGCCAATGGGACATATTAAAAAACGCTTTTCACCCTTGCAAGTCTTTCAATATTCCTATAAGTTTTAAATTCAAAAGTCAAGCCGGCAACGGCTTATAACCTCTGGTTTCATAACACTTAAAAGGAGTCGGTATAATGCTTCAGCAGCAAAAAATCGGATTTATTGGAAGCGGAAACATGGGTGAAGCGCTCATCAGTGGTATTGTTCTGTCAAAAGCAGCAAAACCTGAAAACATTATCTGTTCTGATATAAGCCAGGAACAGCTGAACAATATAAAAGAAAAATACAACATAGAGACAACCACCAAAAATCTGGATGTGGTTGAAAACTCAGATATTATTGTATATGCAACAAAACCTCAGATTCTGGCATCGGTTCTCAAGGAAACCGCCCATGCCCTTGACATGTCAAAGCTTGTTATCTCCATTGCAGCAGGGGTTCCCCTGGCTGCCATATCTGCCGGATTAAACAAGGAGCTCCGCCTGATCCGGGTGATGCCCAATATCTGTGCCTTTGTAAGGGAAAGCGCCACAGCCATTGCCGCAGGCGCCCATGTTAAGGACGGAGACATTGATCTGGCCAAAGCAATTTTTGATTCAATCGGCAAAACCGTTTTCATCCAGGAAAACATTCTCATGGACGCCTTTACCGGGCTGAGCGGAAGCGGCCCTGCCTATATTTTTCTTATCATTGATGCCATGGCTGATGCCGGGGTTAAAATGGGACTTTCCAGAAAAGACTCTTTGTTCCTCTCCACCCAGACAGTTATGGGGGCCGCCAAACTGCTCATGGAAACCAAAGAACATCCCGGCTCCCTTAAGGACAGGGTTACCTCACCTGGAGGAACAGCCATTGCCGGCATTCACACCCTTGAAGAAGGGGGGCTGAGAACCACCATGATAAATGCCGTACAGGCAGCAACAAACCGGGCAACAGAACTGGGGGAAATGATGATTAAAAGTTTTAAGGAAAATAACGGCGCCTAGAAACTTTGACCGATCTACTCATTATGTCCCATTGGCACAACGCAGAAGACGGGCAAAAAGGCAGGCAGGATGCGTGGATTATTTTTTGGAAGATCCCTCATTTCTTCTCAAAACAGAAGCGGTTAAAAGAACGGAAATCAGCAGCAGAATAGAATCCCTTAACAGGGTCCAGACATCCATGGCGCTTTCTGCAGTGACAGAAAAGCATCCGCAATGAATATTCAGACCCCTGGCCATGTTAACCCCCATGGCAATAAAAAACACCAGCAGAAGGGCTGAGCTGGCAACAGCACAGCCCTCCTGCCAGAAGCCCGACACAAGGAAAAGGCCCAGAACCAGTTCAAACCATGGCAGAACAATGGCGGTTATATTTATTAAACTGTCCGGCAACAGCTGGTAGTTGTAAACAGCTTCGGCAAAATCTTTGGGATGAAAAATTTTATCATACCCCGCATAGATAAACACAATTCCCAGCCCGATACGTACCATTCTCCAGAAAACAGAATATTTCAATAAAAAGGAAAGCCTCATATTTTTTTCAAACTTATTTTAACCAGTGTTTGAACGAAAACAAGGTCTTCGTTCTGACTCAAACCAGGACAATCTGTTTTTTAAAAAAATCATACAGTTTCCCTGTCACAGGGAAGACTGTTTTTCAGCCAGACTGCCCAGCCGTTTAACAGCACCCTGACATCCTGAAAACCAGCGCTTTTTAAAAATTTTGCCAGTTCATGGCTCAGATGACAGGCTTCGCCGTCACAATAGGTGATCAGGGTCACATCCGGTGGAATCTGCTGAACCACATCCATGAAATTTTCTTCAACATGATACCAGGGAAGATTCAGGGCATCCTTGATATGCCCTTTTTCAAACTCTTCCCTGGAACGGGCATCCAGAAAAACAGCCCTGTTATTTACAAAAAGCTGCTCTGCCGTTTCAGGAGATACCAGGCGGATCTCTTCTGAATCTGCTGCAAGCCTGGCATCAGCAGACCAGTCTCCCATCAGGGCCAGGCTTTCCGGGCGCAAAAGGTTGACTAAAATCCCTATTGCAAAAGAAAGCACAAGCAGAGCAGGAATCTGCCACAGAATTTTCTTTACGGATGGTTTCATTGTTCTCTTCTTTTACTCGATGATCAATTTTTTATATCTGATTTCTCGAAAATGGGGTCAGGCCTGACCCCTCACAGGTGAATGTCAACATTAAAAAACTTGATCATCGAGTTTTGGCTTTGTCAACCTTACCGGCAGGCCCGGGTTGACAAAAAAAACGATCTAAATCAGGTTCCATTGACCTCATGGATAATCTCCCGGTCACACAGACCCATAAGATAGAGCAGCCCGTCAAGCCCGACACAGGAAATGGTATTATCTGCTTTTTCCATCACAATGGGCTTTGCGTGAAAGGCCACACCCAGGCCTGCCGTGCTTATCATGGGCAGATCATTGGCCCCGTCTCCCACAGCAATGGTCTGTTCAATGGAGATCTCTTCTTTTTCAGCAATTTCCCTTAACAGCAAGGCTTTTTTTTCACCGTCAATGATATCACCCACAACCTTTCCTGTCACCTTTCCATCTTGCACATCAAGGGTATTGGCATACACATAGTCAAACCCCAGCTTTTCCTTTAAATATTCTCCCACAAAGGTAAACCCCCCCGAAAGAATGCCCAGCTTAAACCCAAGCCCTTTAAGGGTTCTTGTCACCAGACCGGCACCTTCTGAAAGGGGCAGATTCCGGGTTAATTCTTCCAGCTTATTGGTTTCAAGTCCCTTTAAAAGGGCAACCCGCCGGATAAAACTCTCCTTGAAATCAATTTCACCCTGCATGGCAGATTCTGTGATGGCAGCCACTTTTTTCTCCACCCCGGCCAGTTTGGCCAGCTCATCAATCACTTCCGCCTGAATAAGGGTGGAATCCATGTCAAAAACAACAAGTTTTCTGTTTTTACTGTATATATTATCCACATGAAAGGAAATATCAATGCCCGACTCCCTGGAAATCTCCATAAACCTGCCCCGCATGCCGACAAAGTCCAGGGGCCGGCCCGTCACAGCCAGCTGAATACTTGCCCTGGGATTGCTATGGGAATCCTTAAGGGAAACACGGCCGGTAAGCCGGTTAATACTGTCTATGTTAAGGTTATTGTCAGCAATAACTGAGGTTACCTTGGAAATCTGAAGCGCCGTCAGTTTCTTGCCGAGAAGCGTAATAATCCGCCTTTCGCTGGCCCTTGCCTTTGCCCAGTTTTCGTACCTTTCCTGATTGATCGGCTTGAAATCAATGGAAAGCCCCATATTGTGACTTGAAAACAGCATATCCTTAAAAATAGCAGCAAAATCATGTTCCTTGGGGATTTCAACCAGAATGCCAAGGGATATATGCTCATGGATCACTGCCTGACCAATATCCAGTACATTTGCGTTGTACTGGCCAAGAATCCCGGTAAACTGCGCATCAAGCCCTTTTCTGTCCTTCCCTGTGATATTTATCAGGATCACTTCACTCATGAAGAAAATCCCTTTTCACAAGAGGCCTGAGGAAACAGAGTGCCGACAACATCCTCAAGTATGAGACCCACATTGACGGCTGCCTTTTCAGCATAATGAATAATTTCCTCCACAGTGGCCTTCTGGGGCACATCTGGATCATTAATATTTGTAATAATGGCAAGACCCAGAATTTTCATTCCCCCGTGAACCCCGGCAATGGCTTCCATTACCGTTGAAAACCCCACCGCATCAGCGCCAATGGTTTTAAGATACCGGGTCTCTGCCGGTGTTTCCAGGGAGGGGCCGCAAAGACCGGCATAAACCCCTGTGCGCAGGGGAAGGCCTCTTTTCAGTACAGCCTTTTCTGCCGTCAGGGATAGACGTCTGTCATATACCCCGCTCATATCTGGAAACCGAAGCCCCCAGAAGGCCTCATTGGCACCGGTAAGGGGAGTCTGCCCTGTCAGATTGATATGATCATGGATGATCATGATGTCACCGGGGAAAAAATTAAGGTTGAGCCCCCCGGATGCATTGCTCACAACAAGATGTTTAAGTCCAAGCTCCTGCATCACCCTGACAGGAAAGGTCACTTCCCTTGGAGAATACCCCTCGTAAAGATGAAACCTACCCTGCATGGCTATCATTTCCACACCTGCCAGAGACCCGCACAGCAGTTTTCCTCTGTGTCCTTCCACCGTTGACACGGGGAAATTGGGAATTTCTGAATAATCAAATCCGTCCTTCACGTCCATGGCATCGAGACTGGCGCCCAGACCTGTGCCGGTAAGAAAACCGACAACCGGTGATACAGAACTGTTCTTTTGAATAAATTCGGCTGTTTCCAATACCTTTTTTCTATAAAAACCTTTCACTTTTTTCTCTTCTACCATCCGCCCTCACTGGTCATTTTTTTATTTTTTTTTTAACACGTATTTGTAACCTGAAGAAAAAAGCAAGTCAACCCACAAATACAAAAAGACCTTTGACTCAACAATCAAATATTCTGTTGACATTTTTCACCCCTCGTATATGTTGTTATTAGAGTAGCAACTTTTTTTGGGAGACAATAATGAAGAATCAATCCAGCCTGCAGAATCTGGGGTTTACACAATACGAGGCAAACTGCTACATGGCTCTGATCCGGGATCACCCTGTAAACGGCTCACAGGTCAGCAAAAATTCCAAAGTGGCAAGATCCCGGGTTTACGATGTGTTAAAGGGGCTTGTGGAAAAAGGCTATGTGGTTGAAGTCACGCAGGGGGTTTACGCCCCCCTTCCTGCAGATGAACTGATTAAACGAATAACAGCCCGTTTTAACGCAGACATAAAGGCCTTTAAAAAAGAAGTGGCTGAAGTGTTTCAAAAAACAGACCTTGAATTCATCTGGACCCTGACCGGATATGACGGGGTCATGGAAAAAGCCATTGAAATGATAAACCACGCAGAAAAAGAAATCTATGTCCGGCTCTTTCCCCAGGCAGATGACCATCTGAAAACCCATTTGAAAACCGCTGAAAGAAAAAATGTAAATATCCGCTACATTGCCATGGGCAATATCCCCAAACGGTTCCGTGTTCAGGTGAACCATCCCGAACAGGACACCCTTCTTAAAACCATTGGAGGACGCTCCTTTGATGTGATCTGTGATCGGAAAGAAGCGCTCACCGGCATATTTGAACCGGGCAATGAAGACACCTCTCCCATCAACTGGACCAGAAACAAATGGTTTGTAACGGCCAGCCGTGACAGCCTCCGCCATGATTTTTATCATTGTTTCCTTCAGAAAACCTATGATGACAATGAAAAACTGACAAAAGAGGAGCAGGATATATACGAAATCATCAAAAAGGACAATTAACCCCCCTGGTGTCCGTCTGCAGGGGCCCGGTTCTAAAAAAAGGAGGTATAAAATGAGTGCATTAAAAAAAACAAAACCATATTGCGGATTCTCCACTATCTCTGATAACGATATTTACAATTTTGACAAAGACCACGGTGCCCGCCACTACGACAGAATCCGGCTGGTTGTCCGCAAAGCACAGGGATGCTGGCTTTATGACGAAAACAACAATAAATACCTGGACTGTCTGGCCGCCTACTCTGCAGCCAACCCCGGGCACAACCACCCAGACATTGTAAAAGCAGTCATCCATGCCCTTGAAAACCATTATGCATCTGTGGTTTCAAATGTGGTGTATTCCGATCCCCTGGGGGTTTTCCTTTCAAAGGCAGCCGCGTTTTCCCCTCAAATGGGACCGCGTTTCAAAAATAAGGGCAATAAGGTTCTGCTTAAAAACGGCGGGGTTGAATCCGTTGAAACCGCCATAAAAACCATGCGGTACTATGGATACAGACAAAAGGGAATTCCCGATGGAAAACAGGAGATCATTGTATTCAACAACAATTTTCACGGCAGAACCCTTTGTGTTGTCGCTTTTTCAAGTGCTGAAAAATACCGTCAGGGGTTCGGCCCTCTGACACCCGGTTTTGTTTCTGTCCCCTTTGGTGATATATTCGCCGTAAAAAAAGCTGTCAATAAAAACACCTGCGGGATCCTTGTGGAACCTCTGCAGGGCGAGGGAGGCATGAATATTCCCCCGGAGGGGTTTTTAAAAGGGCTTAGAAAGCTGGCCGATGACAACGATCTCCTCCTGGTGTGCGATGAGATACAGGTGGGCCTGGGCCGGACTGGAAAAGACTTCTGCTTTGAGCATGAAAATATCGTTCCTGACGGTGTAATCCTGGGCAAGGCCCTGTCCGGCGGCATCATTCCTTTGTCGGCCTTTATCACCCACAGGGACATAATGGACATGGTTTTCAGCAAAGGGTCAGACGGCTCCACCTTTGGCGGATATCCCCTTGCCTGTGTGGCAGGAACAGCTGCACTAAAGGTACTCAGGGATGAAAAGCTTGCAGAAAAATCCGCTGCAAAGGGAAAAATTCTGATGCAGAAACTCCAGGACCTGGCAGAGAGATCTCCCCATGTCAAGGAGGTCAGGGGAAAGGGTCTTTTCATCGGTATTGAAATAAAGGAAAAAAATGCCATGGAATTGTGCAGAAAACTTCTCAGCCACGGCATGGTAACCAATGACAGCCACGGGCATACCATCAGAATTTCTCCCCCTCTGATAATAGATGACAGCGAGATCGAATTTATGGTAGAACAGCTAAAGAAGGTATTGCTGGATTAGAAAGCGCTCTTACCAGGTGCTCTCCGGCATTCAAAAGGCATATGGACATTGCTGAAAACTGCCGTAAACTGGCAGAAACATTAAGTCCACGGGTTAAAAATGTTAAATACGCTGGTTTTCCCGCCATGCTCGGCTTATGCCATTGTGCAGAGGCCGTGGCAGAGATGGAAGCGCTTCTTGGGGCAAACGTGTTTGAAATTCCCACACCCCCTGAGTCTGTTTCTGGAATCCGGCTGCTTGAAAGTTTTAAAAAAGGGCTTGAAAAAAATCTTTATTTTATTTTTCTGCCGGAAATGGTAAAAGAAATCAAACTTGGACCCGTCTGAAATGCGGGTCAGGCGTTGCTGTTGCCACCGCATTTGCCGCTGTCAACAACTTCATCAGCTGTAAACCGGCATAACTGCTGAACAAGACAATTCAGCCTCACAATGATTTTAACAAAGGAAACACCTGTTTGATAAAATTAATCTCCAGCCTGGTCAAAAAATTTTTCAGCAGCCAGGTGTCAGAAAAAGCTGACCCAGGCAATCTTGACAGCAAAAAGACAGAACCTGATGTAACCCCAAAACCCTCTGTTAAGGGTCATAAACCCCCGAAAAACAGGTCATCTGAAAGGCAGCAGCCCTCCCGGAAAAAAAAGACAAAATGGACCCCTGATCAATTCCAGGTACCTGAAAAAGAGGGCCAGGTGCGGTTTCATGATCTCAACCTCCCCTTACCCCTTATGCATGCCATTGCAGACCTGAAATTCGAATATACCATGCCGGTTCAGGCCGAGGTGATTCCCTGCACTTTAACCGGTCAGGATGCAACGGCCCGGGCACAGACAGGAACCGGCAAAAGCGCTGCCTTTCTCATCACAATCATCACCCGGCTCATGGAAAATCCCCTGAAGGGAAAGCGTCCCAGGGGGACACCAAGGGCACTTATCCTGGCACCTACCAGGGAACTGGTGCTTCAGATCGAAAAAGATGCCAAAGCACTGGCAAAGTATACAAATCTTAACATCATTTCTCTGTACGGCGGCATGGGATATCAGAAACAGCAGGACCAGCTCAGCAAACGGCCTGTGGACATCATCGCGGCTACACCGGGCAGGCTCATGGACTTTACTCAAAAAAAACTGGTCCACCCCGGCCGGGTTGAGATTCTTGTCATTGATGAGGCAGACCGCATGCTTGATATGGGATTTATTCCTGATATAAGGCGGATTATTTATTCAACCCCCCATAAAGACAAAAGACAGACCCTGTTTTTCAGTGCCACCCTGGCCCCTGAAATATTGAGAATCGCTTCCCAGTGGACAAAAAACCCGGCCGGTATTGAAATTGACCCAGACCACAAGGCATCTGAAAGCATAAAACAAAAGGTATATCTATCTACTGACGATGAGAAATTCATCCTGCTGTACAACCTTGTGACACAAAAAAACCTCAGCAGGGTGATCCTTTTTGTCAACCGGCGGGATACAACTGACAGGCTGGCCAAAAAACTCAACCGCTACAGGATAAAAAGCGGTGCCCTTTCAGGGGCAGTTTCTCAGGTTAACCGAATCAAAACCCTTGACTCCTTTAAAAAGGGAAAAATCAGAATCCTTGTGGCAACCGATGTGGCGGCCCGGGGACTTCACATCGAAGGGGTCAGCCATGTGGTCAATTACGATCTGCCCCAGGATCCTGAACACTATATTCACAGAATCGGCAGGACCGGACGGGCCGGTGCTGAAGGTATTTCCATCAGTTTTGCCGATGAAAACAGCTCCTTTTACATTCCTGACATTGAAAACGTACTCGGCAACACCCTTGAATGCGAATATCCAGATGAAACACTTCTATCTCCGCTGCCGCAGCCTGAAAAAAAGGCATATTCAAAACCGCCAAAAAAATATCCGCCCAAATTTAAAAAAAAACAGCCCCTTCAAAAAAACAGGAACATTTCAAATCAGAAACCTGTTCTGGAGAAAAAGACCAGCCCCCAGCACAAATAAACAAAAGACTGCTCTGGCTCTGCTTTCCAATTCAATAAGGTTGACACAGTGCTGTAAATAAGTATAAAAAGTATTGACGCTGCAAAATTTTCCTGCCATTGACATTTAAACATAAAAGACAGGATACTGGAGTAAAAATTGCCGGCTGTGAACCACCCTGCCTGGATTGGCAAATCAGAAAAATAAGGATTCAAAAGTGAAAATAAAGGGAAAGGAGTGAAACATGTTTGGTTTGGGTATGCCTGAAATTCTTCTTATACTGGCCATTGCTTTGATTGTAATCGGTCCGAAAAAACTCCCGGATCTTGCCAAAACCCTTGGGCGGGCCATGGGAGAATTCAAAAATGCGGCCCAGGACTTCAAAAGAAGTATAGATCTTGACAATACAATCCGTGACATTAAGGAACCGGCAGAAGAATTTAAAAAAGATGTTGAAGATACAATAAAAAATTCTGTTGACGATGACAGCAGTTTTGATGATCCATCGGAAAAAACAGAACCTGAAAAAATGCAAAAAATGCATGCCGATAAAGAAAAAGCTGCCAGGACAGAGAAAAACGGAGAATAGAAATGAGCAGGGATGAAGAAGAAAAGAAAACCCCTTTTACAGAGCATCTCGGTGAGTTAAGGGATAGACTGATCAGGTCTTTTATTGCTGTCGGCCTTGGGTTTGTTGGATGTTATTTTGTTAAGGAAAAGCTGTTTGCATGGCTGATTGCCCCTTTGGAAACTGCCATGGGCGAGAATTCAACCATGATATTTACCGGACTGCCCGAGGCTTTTTTTACCTATCTCAAGGTTTCCCTGCTGGCCGGCATTATCCTGGCCCTTCCCGTTATTTTTTATGAATTCTGGATGTTTGTCTCTCCAGGGCTTTACCGCAAAGAAAAGAAATTTTTGATCCCTGTTATTCTTCTTTCACTGGTTTTTTTTGCCATGGGTGCAAGTTTTGGCTATTTTCTGGTTTTTCCCTACGGATTTAAATTTTTTCTGGGGTTTGCAACCGGTTCCATACAGGCCATGCCCTCCATGAAGGAGTACCTTGGGTTTGCATCAAAAATGCTTCTGGCCTTTGGTCTGGTCTTTGAACTCCCCCTGGTTATCACATTCATGGCCAGAATGGGCCTTGTTACCATTGATTTTTTAAAAAAAAACAGAAAATATGCATTGCTGCTTTTTTTTGCCGGTGCTGCCCTTATCACCCCCCCGGATGTCATCACCCAGACCATGATGGCCATTCCCCTTATGATTCTGTATGAAATCAGCATAATCGGGGCACGGGTATTTTCAAAAAAGAAGAACAATGAAAATTCATCGGATGAAGAGGTATAACCCGTTTATCAAGTTTTTATGGCAGGGATGGGGGCGGTGCTATTCAAAAAACGTGAGGATCGAGTATAAGAGATCCTGCAAAAACCTGATCATTGAGTATAAACTTGTTTTTTTATTATTGACACAGATTATTTCAATATTATAAACTGAAATATTAGAGGATGAATCAAGTCATGAATTCATCATCTATGGATGCAGCCCCGAAAAACAAACCGGGGAAGCATACAGGGTAAGCAAACGGCAAAGAGCCGTTATTATAGAGGCAAGTATATTTTTTTAATGTTAATTTTTTAAAAGGAGCGACAGGAATTATGAGTAAAAAAATTTTAGCGCTGATGCTGATCGCAGGTGTTGCCATTCTTTTTTCCTCATCAGGTATTTTTGCAGGCACAGAAGTAGCAGATACCTTTAAAATGGAAACCAAAGAATATGCAAAACACAGTAAAGGTCTAGTGGAATTCTCCCACAAAAAACACGCTGAAGACTATGGGGCAAAATGCGGTGACTGCCACCATGATGCAGATGGAACCCCCTTGAATGACCTTAAAATGACAGACGATGTCCAGAAATGCATTGAATGCCACAAAGGGACTGAAAAGGTAAGGGGAGAAAAAATTTCCAAGGCTGAAAAAATTCAAAAATACCATCAGGATGCCATGCATGCCAACTGCAAGGACTGCCATAGGGATTACAACAAAGAAAAAGGCTATGACAGAAAAAGCACGGAAGCAGCGCCTACCGGCTGCAGTGACTGCCATCCCAGAGAGTAAAACTTATTTTCTTCTGATTTAACGATTCAAAAGGTTTTTCCGTTATAAACGGAAAAACCTTTTTTTTATTGTTCTAAATATTTTAACTCCCATATTGACAATTCGTCTCATTTAGGTAATAGTGAGCCAATTAATCTTCAAAGTAACGCATTCAGGTTATTGACGGGCCTGACCAGCAGGTATGAAATTGGGGAAAACGTTCAGTTTTCTTTAAACAGGAATTTTGCCCCGTCTGGTGCAAGACGGGGTTGGCTGCATATTAACTAACAGGAGGAGAATGTATTATGTCAGACTTTTATATTAATATGATTTTGGATGATGAACAGCAGAAAAAAATTGAATCCGCTGGACTTGGCGATCAGATTCAGGAAATTGACGGCAAAAAGGCAGTTCAGGTGGGCATGACCAAAAAGGATAAAAAAAAGCTTTTAAAGGCGTTCAGCGATTTGACCTTTGATGCCGATAACGCCTGCACCCTTCCTGAAGAACCCAACAACACCCTGCTGGATATTATAGTAGACATGAAATCCCTGGACGTGATGAAATTTGCCATTACCAAGCTGTACAATCCTCTGGCTGGCAGAAGTATCAGCGGAAGAGGCGCTGCAGGTATGTAGTATAGCCGGCCTTAAAACATAACGGCCATGCCCTTTCGGGCACAAAGCCCTTTCAGGCACAAAAAAGGATTATAAAACAGATTTACAAATGGTTTCCTGATAAAAAACTGACCCACGGGAACCCCTTAGCTGTCCAAGGGGTCAGACTCGAGTCAATGGCGTTAACTGTGACGTTCTGGATACACAACAACTAACAAACTTAAGTCTGACCCCGCACCTGTATGTTTCACCTGAAACCACCCCACATTTTTATATACACCCCCATGATGCACAGCATCCCGGCGAAAAAGGAAACAGAAGCGGTTAAAGAACCGGGGCGCTGATCTTTATCCTTCCTGTCAGACTCCCGTATTCTAAGGCTCTGTCTACAAGGGCCACGGCCCAGTCCGGCATACCAGCAGCATGAATATGGGTGTATGTCCCAAGAACATTTTTCCAGCAGAATCCATCCAAATGGTCTATAATACCCTTTCCCCTGTCCATGGAAAAAACCATGTCCTTTTGATGAAAATCAATGTCAAGAATTTCTGAATATCTAAATTCATGACCTTTTATTTTTTCTCCGATTTTAAAAAAAGGATTGGAATGAATCACTGTAACTTTAGTGTAGCCGTGTCCCACAGGCTTTTTGGACAACCCAAAGACAATGGGAAGCACCCCAGCCATGGGGAAAGACTGGTTGTCCAGCCTGAGACTTTTTCCAAGAAACATCAGACCGCCGCATTCCGCGTAAATCGGCATACCGGCCTTTGCGGATCTTTTTACATCCTCACAAAAGGATCTGTTGGCCGCAAGTTTTCCGGCGTGGGTTTCAGGAAACCCGCCGCCGATATACAGGGCATCCACCTCGGGAAGTCGTTTGTCCCTGAGCGGACTGATCATCTTCAGGTGTGCTCCTTCATGTTCAAGGGCTTCCAGGTTGTCAGGATAGTAAAATTGAAAGGCAGAATCCCTGAGAACGCCGATAACCGGAGCTTTCTCATATGACCTGCAGGCGGTTTTAAACACAATGTCGCCTGGAGCAGAATCTGTCCTGCCTGGAATGGAAGGCGGGTGTGACTGAACCGATTCATCTGCCAGTTCCCGGGAAACTGTGAGAGCGGACTCATACAGCCCCTTAAGGTTGATATTGTCCCTGGCTATTTTTGCAACTGACTTTATGGATGCGTCTGTAAAACGATGCTCAGCCGAGGGAACCAGTCCCATATGACGTTCTGGAAAATCCCTGGATGTGAGTTTGGGAACTGCTCCGAAAACAGGAATGCCGCAGTATTTTTCAATATTGTCTCTGACCTTGCCCTCATGGCGCTTTCCTGCCACCCGGTTTAAAACAATGCCCATTATGTTTAAATCCGGATCAAAATGCGTACATCCCATGACAAGGGCGGCAATGGTGCGGGTTGATTTTGTGCAGTCAACAATCAAAAGAAGGGGAATCTTTAGAAATTTGGCGATTTCAGCGGTACTGGTCTCACCCTGAACGTCTATGCAGTCATATAGCCCGCGGTTGCCCTCGACAAGGGCTATATCGGAATCATGGGAATTTTTAAGAAAGGAGTGCCTGACCTGGTGGGGGGTACACATAAAGGTATCCAGATTATAACAGGGCCGACCAGCTGCCTGGGCAAGCCAGCCGGCATCAATATAATCAGGGCCCTTTTTAAAGGGGGCAACCTTCAGTCCATCTGCCTTCCATGCAGCAGTTATTCCAAGGGAAATCACCGTTTTACCGGTTCCTCCCCTTAGCCCTGCTATTGCAAGTCCTGACATTTTTTTTTCAGCTGCATGGGATAGTAAAATAAGAATTCACCTTGAGCCTGAATCTGTTTTCCGGTTTTCTCAAGGCCCTGGTACCAAACCTATCCTTCATGTTCAGCCGCGCCCTGTTTCCCGGCACCTTTCAGGCCATACATGGTAGTACTGCCACTGGACCAGTAAGTAAGCACTTCCTCCTGGACAAGCTTGGTAATCACCTTTTTTATGGCTCTGAGTTTATCATCAGGAAAAACTTTCTGAAAATCACTAAAATAAAATTTTGTTTTTGTTTTTGCCTTTTTTGTCATGAAATCCACTACTGCCTGTTTTGCAGCTTCGTGGTCGTCTAGAAGATCACTCATTGTTGTACCCCTTTTTTGCATGGTGAAGACCGTGTCTTTGAAACATCAAAGCCCCGCCCATCCTAAACGACAGGCGGGGATTGAGTTGCTACGGTCTTGATCTGATAATCCGTTCAAACAAACCCGGAATTAGAACTTGAAGTTCGATGTCTGACGCCAGGTATTGTACGCCTGCTGACGGAAGTCATCAATCAGGTGATGGGTAAAATCAAGTTCACAGGCATCAAAAAATTTCTCCCATCCAATTCTTTCAGCCCACTCACCCAGACGTTCGTATTTGTTGGCACCCTTGGCATAGGCCTCAACCATTTGTCTGATGGTCTTGGTCATGGACGGCCATCTTGGCATCTCATTGGGCAAAAAGGCAACAACAACCTTGGAGAACATGGGATTGCTCTTTCTGTTGGACACTTTTCCGCCGGCCATGAGAACAATGCCGTCACCCTCGGTATCCGCCAGAGGCATGGAAGGACACATGGTGTAACAGTTACCGCAGAACATGCACCTTTCGTTTTTAACTTCTACAGATTTAACCTCAGTGCCGTCATCGAGTTTTACCTTGGCCGGTTTTACAGCAGCGGTGGGGCAGGCTGCCACAGCAAGGGGGATCTCGCAGAGCTTATCAAGGTATTCATGATCAAGCATCGGGGGTTTTCTGTGGTATCCAAGGATGGCAATATCTGAACAGTGAACAGCACCGCACATGTTAAGGCAGCAGGCCATGGAAATTCTCAGATGGGCAGGCAGTCTCATATCCTGGAAATCTGTAAACATTTCATCCATGGTGGCTTTAACTGTACCAGATGCGTCTGTAGCCGGTGTATGGCAGTGAATCCAGCCCTGGGTATGAATAATATTGGTGATTCCGGCACCGGTTCCGCCAATGGGGAATTTAATGCTGCCGCCGGGGAATTTTCTGGCCTTGAGATCATTTTTCAAAGGCTCAACCTTATCCTTTGAATCCACCATAAACTCGATATTGTTTCGGGTTGTAAACCGAAGATGTCCGTCACAGTGCTTGTCTGCAATCTGGCAGATTTCTTCCAGATGGGTGGTGGACATGAGACGGCACCCGCCGACTCTTACCGTATAGACTTCATCTCCTGAGTCTGCCACATGAACCAGAACGCCGGGCTCAAGGATCTCATGATGGGACCATTTCCCTTTATTCTTTGCAATTACTTCAGGATAAAACTCATCATATTTTCTTGGACCGATGTCAGTTATTCTGTTTTCCATCGGTTTTGCTGGATTGTAACCAGATGATATAAATGCCATTTGTATTCTCCTTATCCTATCTCAGGTGATGTTTTCTGTATTCTTTAACGTCACGTTCAAAACCGCCGGGAACTTCTTCTTCCTTCCAGAAGATGTACGGGTTGGTTCTTGGATGCTGGACATGCTGAGGCAGTGCTTCAAATCCGGTCACTTCGAGAAGCTTCTGAAATCCCTGACGCATGATCAGCTCGCCGAGACGTTCACGGTTCTTACCTTCTTCCATCCACCAATCCCAGATATTTTCAATGATTTCCGTAATGGCTTCATAGTCGTTATCAGGATTCACCTCTACAAAGGGAACAAGCAGAGAGCCCATCTGGGCACCGTCAAGAATAGGCGCCTTGGCACCAACAAGAATTGAACAGCCGGTTTCTTTACCGATTTTCAGAGCCCTTGGCATAACGTTGATGCAGTGCATGCAGCGGGTACAATTGGCATTGTCTATGGTGAGTTTTTTATTCTCAAAACGCATGCAGCCTGTGGGACAAAGATCTATTACTTCTTTCTGAATATCAAATGGACCCCAGTCCCTGGACCCTTTGTGGGCACCTGCATTGGCAGGATATGCCGCATCGTTTTCAACATATTTGTTGACGGCATCCTGGTCAATCTGGATATCATCTTTCCAGGTACCGATAAAGGACATGTCTGAACGGGCAATGGAAGCTACACAGCAGTTGGGGCATCCGTCAAATTTAAATTTGAATTTGTAGGGGAATGCGGGACGATGCAGCTCATCCTGATACTCATTGGTCATAAAGTGACAGATGGCCTGGGTATCGTAACAGGAATATTCACACCTGGACTGTCCCAGACAGTCGGAAGGCGTCCGCAGATTGGAGCCGGAACCGCCAAGGTCCTGTTTCAGATCATGGGTCAGTGTCCAGAAAACTTCTTCCAGCTGAGGTGTGGTTGTCCCCAGAAAGATAATATCCCCTGTAGATCCGTGCATATTGGTAACACCGCTGCCCCTGAGGTCCCACAGAGCAATAATATCTCTGAGATATTCTGTGGTATAGTATTTGCCGGCAGGCTGGCTGACACGCATGGTATGGAAATGCTCAACTCCCGGAAACAGATGGGGCTGATCACAGTATCTTCCAATTACACCGCCGCCATACCCGAAAACACCAACAATCCCGCCATGTTTCCAATGGGTTCTACCGTGCTTGTATGAGAGTTCCACTACTCCAAGCAGATCGTCTACGCAATCCTGTGGAATCTGGAATTCAATACCTTTCTCATTTTTAGCTCTGACTTCTGCCTGCTGTTTCAGGTCAGAAACAAAACTCGGCCATGGTCCAGACTCCAGCTGATCCAGTAAAGGAGTTTCATGTTTTGCCATTTACTTACCTCCATTAATAATTAAATTACATTCACTTGATGAAAAAAAACTTTTCATTCAACAGTCATGCTTCTAACGTTATCAACCAAGATGATCTTCTTGAGACCATCGCAATTCCTAAGGTCCTGACCCTTCACCTGCAAGGGTATTATTGCTTGTATAAGGGTTATGTTCAACCTTGTCAATAAAAAAGCGAACTTTAACACGTTTTATAAAAAAAATTCACCCTCCCATATTATCAAGAGCACCGTCATCTTTCTTTATTGGTTCTGCCGGTACCCGGCCAGTTCCTTTTTCAATCCGTCAGATACCTCAAATCCGAGAGATTCAGCCTTATCACAATATTCAGCCGCCTTTTCAAAATCCTTTTTTTCAAGACAGGCAACGGCAAGATTGTTGTAGGCTATGGGAAAATCCGGCTGAATCTTGACCGCTTCCAGGTTGGCCTGTATGCTCTCATGTATCAGCCCTTTCATTAAATAGGCATTGCCGAGCGTGGTAAAGGCCTGTACAAATCTGGAATTATGTATAATTGCCTTTTTTAAATTTTTAATGGCCTGGTCAACAAGTTCCTCATCTGCTTTGGGATCTTCGCCCTTACACTGTTGAAGCAGAAGAAAGCCTATATTGCTGTACCCTTCTGCAAAACCCGCCCTCGCTTTTACCGCATACCGGTTAAACCGGAGACATCCCTCAAAATCGTTTCTCTGCAGGCACAACCCGCCCAGGAGGACATAGGCTTCTGCCATGGTCGGGCTGCACTCCACTGCATCGTGCAGCTCTTTTTCAGCTTCATCATATTCCTCTTTGCCCATGAGTGCCACAGCAAGATTATAGTGCGTGGTTCCGCATTCGCTGTTGGCCGCAAGCTGGGACCGAAGATATGCAATACGTTCATCGGCATTCTGGGGAAGATTATTCCCGGATACCTGCTGCTGACTATCCTGATCTGTCATTATAAAATCCTTAATCTGATTGTACGCTTAATTTTCCTGAAGATATTAATTTATCAAAGGACATATACTATTTTTTCAATTCTTTAGTGTCAAGGAAAAAACGAAATCCGTTCAAAACAAAACCGGGTTGGATTAATTTCAGACAAAAAAGAGGCTTGAACCGATTCAGAACATGTGGTATTAAATTTAGACATTGAGATCTGAACACGCACAAAAATCTGAATATAGACGAATAAATCTAATTGCGCATAAAAATAATGGATGATCTCAATGGACCAGCCGTGTTCACCGTTAACACCACATCACAAACAGGAGTTCTGAATGAAAACAGGATGCTATACTGCTCTGGTAACACCGTTTACCAATGAGGGAGCGCTTGATACAAAAGGTCTTGAACAGCTCATAGAATTTCAGATCACCAGCGGGATTACAGGTATTCTCGCAGTTGGAACAACAGGCGAAAGCCCCACATTGAAATGGGAGGAACACAACCGCATTGTTGCCGAAGTCGCAGAAAAAACCAAAAACAAATGCATCTGCATTGCAGGCGCAGGAAGCAATAACACCAGCGAAGCGCTGGAGGCTGTTAAACATGCTGCTCTGAACGGGGCCGGGGCTGTCCTGCTGGTGGACCCCTACTATAACGGCCCAAGCTCCCTTGAGATCAGACGGGAATACTATGAACCCATTGCAGAACACTTTCCTGAAACAGAAATTATTCCCTATATCATACCGGGAAGGACCGGTGCCCAGCTCCTGCCCGAAGATCTTGCCATTCTTGCACAAAATTATAAAAATGTTTCATCGGTCAAGGAAGCCACCGGCAGCACTGACAACATGAAACAGACAAGAAAATGCTGCGGCAGTGAATTTACCATTATGTCCGGAGATGACGGTCTGGTTTTTGACATCATGACAGACCCGGAAATAAAAGCTTCCGGGGGCATTTCTGTTATATCAAATATTGCTCCCAAAGCCCTCACTGACATGGTAATGCTCATCAGCCAGGGCAGGATTGAGGAAGCTGAAGCAATAAATCAGGCCCTTGCCCCTCTTTTGAACCTTGTAACCGTCACAACAATGGAAAAAACACCGTTTGGAGACGTCAGGTGCCGGGCCAGAAACCCCCTTGCCCTGAAAACCCTGATGCAGATCCTGGGCATGCCGTCGGGGCCCTGCCGGCAGCCTGTCGGCAAAATGACCAGACAGGGCTTTGACAAGGTGGTTGCAGCGGCTGTAACCGTCCAGAACAACAATCCTGAAATTTTCAAACCCCTGGCTGACTTTTTTAATATTAATATAAGTCACAGGCTTGAAACCCCTGAATACCATAAACATCTGTGGTACAACTACTAACGTCCATGCCTTGACAGGCACAACAAAACATGAAAGCTTTTAGCTGTTAGCTGAGTACTGATGGCTGACGGCTGAAGGCTTTCAGATAAAGACCAATGCAGTAAAGTGACCAGCGGCCATCCCTTTTCAGCCACAACACACAATAAAAGTACGGTGAACCAGATCGTTCTTTTATTTAACTGTCAGCATGTTCTGCTGAAATGAAGAAGGCGCAGCAGCTGCCAGCGTCCACGCTGACAGCTGGCCTTAAAAACAGCTTTTACTCGATGGTCAATTTTTTCCTGGATTATTGATTATTTTTTGGCAGATTTCTTAACCCGGATAATATCCCCTTCACCAAAGAGGGTGGATTTCATCCACTCAAAACCAAATTGAAGCAGCTTTACCTCATCATTTTTTATCTCTTCTATCAGTTTTTCATTGTACTCATACCGGGTCAGAAAAGAACTTTCAAAAACAAATTTCCTGAATTTATCGATATTGTAACAGGCCAGAAAAAACATCTGCTTGCTCTGCTCGGACAGCCTTATGGAAGTCGGCACTGATTTTTTCCGTATTATAAGATCTGTCCATCCTGCATTTATTTCATCCCGCAGGTCAATCCCCTGATCCTGACGCCACTCACCTACAGTCCATTCCTTATCTTCTTCAAAGCCCTTGCAGTGATCCTCTTTTACGGTAAAGAAGAACTCTTCATCATCGTCATGATCACTGGCATAACTTAGAGAGCCCACCCCGAGAGGATAGTACCGGCAGGTGGTCGGCCGGTCACTGTATATAATACAGCCTTCTTCGTCCCTGACAAAGGGACAGGATTTTCTCTCGTCATCCAGCAGCTTTAAGGTAACCACCGGAAGATCCGCCTTTTCCAGAAGATGCAGGTCTGTATAAATTGCCAGAAATTCCTCGGAAGACAGGCCCAGTCTTTTTTTCATGGTCAGAATGTCATAGGGGGTCAGCATAAGATTAATCCCCCTGCAGCAGTCCGTAAAACAGCTGATGCCTTTATGGCATCTAAACTTGAATTTGCTGTTGCGGTTCATTTGAACCGGTAGAACTATATCAGACGTATTTTTGCTTTCAGCTGTGAAACTCATTTAAGACTCCTTGTGCTGGCATAGGGCCGGGATTGTGCCAGAACTCATCGTATTTTTAAAATTATCATGCACATACTGCTCATGGATCTTATACTCGGTTATCAAGTTTTTATGGAATGGCCGATTAAGAGCCCCCAGCGGTTACCTGTCAGGAACATTGAGAACCAAAGGAGATCAGACTTTTTCCCTGCCAGGCGTTAAGAAAATCAAGC
>JAWOEJ010000356.1:0-18181 GCA_046482845.1 Desulfobacteraceae bacterium
TACAGCACAGGAGAATTATACGATAAACTCTAATACCCCAGTAAGGTTTTTAACTATGGAAGAGGTGCCAGACGACTTTGATATTAATAAGCAGCAAGCAATTAAGGGTGCCGATGATAGCATCTCAGCCCTGCCTTCGGTTGAAAGTAATAGCCCTCAGCGCTTGCCTGTCAGGAACATTGAGAACCTAAGGAGATCAGACTTTTTCCCTATTTTTCTTCAGGGCTTTTCATCTGGAGAAAGTTTAGGGGTCGACGGAATTTTCAGGGGCAGAACAAAGGCTGCTGTTAAAAGGTTTCAGAGAGGTCAAAGATTGGTGGTCTCATCAACCCGGATGGCTGGGATAAAACAGATAAGGGGTATCAAAAGAAGCCGCTCTATTACGAACATCCTGACAATTATGCTGTTCTGGTTTTATTGGGCTGCTTTACCAGGGTTTCCCGGGTAAGGCAATACAGAAGGGCAATGCACACAAGGCACAGACTGCACAATCCAAAGCCCAGGTGAAAGGCGGGCAGGCTCAAAGACTTGCCAGGGAAAAATCTGGACATGATATGCCCCATGCCCTGGAGAAACACGGCTACTCCGGCCATGGTGAAAAAGTTGATCCCGGTCATGGCCATGCCGGCGTTGGATCGGGGGACCTGTTCCTTGATATGGGCGTACATGACCTGGCCCGACCCCGAAGCCAGGCCAAATGAAAAAAATACCAGATATACTATCCATACACTGGTATCCGGGGAAAGCTGGTTCATTGCCAGCAGCATCCCTGTCATGCAGCAGAGGCCGGGAATAATGATTTTTTTCCGGGATACCACCAGGGAGTCAGACAGCCACCCGAACAAGGGACATCCTATGATCAGGCCGATGCTCATCAAAAAAAGGATGTTGCCGGCCGTGATTGCGGATAATTCCAGGACATGAATGAGAAACGGCCCTGCCCACAGTGACTGGACAGCTGCATAGATTCCGTATCGGCAGAAGGTGGCTGATGAGATGATCCAATAGTCTTTTTCGTGAAACAATGCCCATGCCCGGCCCATAGTCTGGGAAACACTGGGCCGGGGATCCGTGTCCTCTGGTTGTACCCCGGCCCTTTCGTCATATACCCCTGGGATACATTTGCCCTCTGCACAGCCTGTATTTTTTACGTCTGGGCAGTTTGTCTTTTCAGCACCTGCGCTGTCTGTGATATCCCCGGTCTTTCTGGCAACCGTTCCAGGCCGGTCTTTGATCACCGCCAGAAACACCAGGGCAAGGGTAAGAGTAAATCCTGCAATGATAAGAAAGCTGTGCCGCCATCCCACAAGACCGACCATAAGCACCAGGGGGGTGGCCGCGGCAATGTTTCCCATGGTGCCAAGGGATACCACCACAGCGGAAATTGTTGCAAACTGCCCTGGTTCAAACCAGTCAGTGAGCAGCTTTAACGACCCCATGAAATTGCATGCCATGCCCACCCCCAGCAGCACCCTGCCAAAGGTCAGCCAGGCAGGGGTGGTGCCCAGGGCAAAGATAATGGCACCGATGACCGACAAAAGCGTCAGTGTGGTCATGGCAATTCTGGGTCCCATTGTGTCGAGAAAAATGCCCACCGGTATCTGCATGATGGCAAAGGCAAAGAAAAAAGCGGCAGATATCCGACTCAGATCCAGAGCGTTCAATCCCATTTCCTGCATTAGATTCGGGGAGATTACCGCCACCGAAGCCCGGTAGAACTGGGACATGGCAAACATGATTGCCGCAAGGATAACAGTGGTAACAAGCAACGTACGTGAATGATTCATAGGAGTGAGTTTTTTGAAAGATTCCTCAGGATTACCCATTAAGGATTAAACGTTCATATCTTAAATTGATCCATAATGGATTGTATCTTTTTTGACAGGGTATTTAAATCATCAGCCGATACATTTATCTTTTCGGCACTGCTGTTTGTGGTTTCTGCTGCTGAATGGACTTTCCTTACGCTGGCCAGTACATTGTTCATTTTTTCAGCAGCTTCAGTGATTTCCCGTGCGATTTCAGAAGCGTTTTGGGATACCTGGTGAAAGGCGGTTTTTACATGATTCCCGGAGTTGGCCGCATCTTCTATATTGGCTGCAATGGAGGATGTTTCCCGGGCCGCCTCAACCACGTTTTTCGAGATATCCTCTGCTGCACTGGCTGTGCTGGAAATGCTGCTGGAAATCTCATTGGCACTGTTGGCGGATTCACTGATGGTATTGGAAATTTCATTGGTGGTTGCGGTCTGTTCCTCAACAGAGGATGCAATGGAGGTGATCAGTTCATCCACCTCATTGATCACTTTTACAATCAGGGCAATGGCTTCAATGGCTTCTTTGGTGTTGGTCTGCATCCAGCTGACCTTGGCCCGTATATCTTCAGTTGCCCCGGATGTCTGTTTGGCAAGCTCTTTTACTTCATTGGCCACAACGGCAAAGCCCTTGCCTGCTTCACCGGCGCCTGCAGCTTCTATAGCAGCATTTAAAGCCAGAAGATTGGTCTGGGAGGCAATATTCTTGATAAGGTCAACCACCACTTCAATCTCTTCTGCGGCACTGCCCAGTTTGTTTACAATAACAGAAGTGTGATCCGCTTTTTCAGCTGCTTCGCTGGAAACATTGGCAACCCGGCCCGAACTTTTAGACACCTCATTCAGGGAGGCATACATCTCTTCTATGGAGGTGGCATTGGAGGAAACTGATTCAGACAGCTGTTCTGCAGCTGCGGCCACAGTGTTCATGGTAGATGACATCTCTTCCGATGAGGAGGCTATGGTGTTGATGCTGTGGGACACGCCGTCTGTGGATGTTTTAATGGCAGTAAGTTTTTCTGAAAGGGTGTTTGATGCTTGCGTGGATTCATCCACTTCCCGGCTGACGGCATTAATGGATGTGGTTATATTTGAGATGCTTTCTGCGGCCAGCTCTGTTGATCGTTCGGCCTCTTCTGACTGATGGTTCATGAGACTGGATTTTTCAGCCAGGTCACTGGATATGGCTGAAAAGTTTTCTGATGATTTTTTCAATACACTTACTTCAGAAACAACCGATTTGATGATTTCCTGGAGTTTTTTCATGAGCACATTGAACCAGCTGGCCACATCCCCGACTTCGTCCTTTGACATGACGCGGAGCCGCTTTGTCAAATCGCCTTCTCCTTCGGCAATATCTTTGAGCATGGTAACGGTTTTTTCCAGAGGATAGCTGACCAGTCTGCGGATGAGAATATACATGGTGATTGACAGGACCACAATCACACTTAATACGGAAATCAGGGACCCGGTAACAATAGTTTTTTTCATGGCGGAAATGGCAGTTTGCGCCTGATCTTCTGCTTTTTTCAGGGCATCGGTGGAGAGTTTTAAAAATGAAATCCCGCCAAGCCCGCTCTTTGGCCAGTCTGTATGGCACCTGATGCAGTCCGGTTCAATGGCATGGGGTTTATAGATAACAATGCCGTTTTTTTCCCATTGCAGAATGATGTCTTCATTCCGGGCGGATTGCATTTTTGTCAAATGATCGGAGGACAGCTCCCTGCCGAGATATGATTTATCCGTGGAATGACTGACCTTTCCGTCCCGTCCGTAAAGGGAAAATTCTAAAAGGCCTTTGATTTTTTTCTGTTCATTAATGATTTTGGTAAATTTTTCCATCTCGCCCCGTTCAATGGAGTCGGCCACGGCTCTGTCAATGGAGCGGAAAATATTTCTGGCAAAGCCTTCCTCCCTGTCTTTCAAAAGGGAAATATTTTTCTGGGAGAGTTTTGAAATAAAGCTTGATGTGTTCAGATATAAAAGGGTCTGTGCAGCAACAATCACAAATATAATAACGCTGAGAAGGCCGATACCGAGTTTGGTGTGAAGTTTCATCCTGTCCTCTTTTATTTCAAAAATTTTTCGTTTTTTCTGAATAAGGAAAATTCTTTGTCAGCCATATAGTGTTCAGAGGCACACCCTGTACAGGGAGCGCCGGCCTGAATGCAGGAACTGGTTCCTGAATTCCATTGTCTAATATTACAGTCTGCATAGGTGATGGGTCCGCAGCACCCAAGCTTGAAAAGACAGCCCGGGTCGCCTGGCTTCAGGGCGAAATTTTCCCTTTCGTAATCGGCAAACCGGGGACATTGATCGTGGACAAGCTGTTTGTAAAACATCCTGGGCCGTTGCTGTTCGTCAAGTTTTGGCATGCCAAATCCCAGCAAATGCACAAGGGTTCCCACAAGCCAGTCAGGATGGGCCGGGCAGCCGGGCAGGCGGATAAACTCTTTTTGAATATGGTTTGCCTTAAGATAATCAGGCACACTGACCGCACCGGTAGGATTTCCTTCTGCGGCAGGGATGCCGCCAAACGAAGCACAGGTGCCCAGGGTGATCAATGCCTTTGACTTTACCGCAGCCCTTGCAACAATATCTGTTACAGGTTCGTGGTTCATCATGCAGGCTTCGGGCATGCCCGCGGGAAGGCTTCCCTCCACAACCAGGTAGTAATTCCCCTTTTCTATGGTTTTGTTCATTGTATCAAGAAAGACGTCGCCGGTAGCCGTGGAAAGTGTCTGATGTGAGACAAGGGAAATATATCTTAAAAGGAGCTGGGCAGGTCCAGGATTTTCAGTGTTTAACAGTGAAACTGAGCAGCCTGAACAGCTCTGACCCTGAATCCACAGAACCGGGGGATGGCCGGATGTCAGCGTCTGCATGGCCCTGGCAATATCAGGTACAGCCATGGCCCCAAGTCCCATCATGGCAGCCAGACCGGCACTTTGCTTGATAAAGTCTCTTCGGGTTAGTTTAACCATTTCTTTTGCCTTTATTTTTTTTCCTTTACATGACAGTGGTTTAATCCCGGCAGCAGGGCAGGATTTTTGTCTGCTAATGCACCGCACAGGCCAGGCAGGGGTCAAAGGATCGGACCACCCGGGCCGCTTCCATGGGGTTGTCAGTATCCTGAATCTGTGTTCCTTCAAGGGCCTGCTCAACAGGTCCGGCAATCCCCCTGTCATCCCTTGGGGAACAATTCCAGGTGGTGGGCACAACGCATTGATAGGTTTCAATCCTGTGGTTTCTTATTTTCAGCCAGTGCCCCAGTGCCCCGCGGCAGGCTTCTGTCAGCCCAATCCCTTTGGCAGATTCCGGAATTTGAAAATCAGTGTAGCAGGGTTTGTCCGGGTGTAACTGGTCAATCCATTTTTCGCATTGGTCAGCCACCTGTTTGCATTCAAAGGCCCTTGCCGCGTGGCGTC
This sequence comes from Desulfobacteraceae bacterium, assembly GCA_046482845.1. Classification (GTDB taxonomy): domain Bacteria; phylum Desulfobacterota; class Desulfobacteria; order Desulfobacterales; family Desulfobacteraceae; genus DATFJZ01. Next base: position 5,242 of record JAWOEJ010000356.1, read on the forward strand.
CCAGAACAGATACCATGGTTTCCGGTTTTATATTCAATTTTTTGAGGAACTGGTCTATGTCACCTGCAAGCTGATGATTCTCCCTGGAATGCAGTGCGATGAGCAGCCTGGCAAGGGGGCCTGTTTCCATTGGATTCCCTCTGTACCGGGGGGCTTTAATCCATGAGTAGGCATTGTATTTTTTAGGATCAGGTGTGGTTTCACCGTCAAAGGGAGAGGCGCCTGAAGGAGATGAAAATTTAGAAAATTTGACATCTTCTGAAATATGGGAGGTGTTCACTGGTTCATACCGGTTGTTGATCAGAATCCCTCCGGGCAGGAAATTGCTGGACCGGTTGTCTGACTCTGGAAATGCGCCGTAGGCGATAAAATTATTGCATCCTATGCCGATTTTGAAATACTGGGGAAACTGGGAGGCCACTGCAAGAATATCCGGTATATATGCTGTGTTGATAAAAGACTGAAGTCTGGTCAGCATTTCCCTGTAAGCCGTAATTTCTTTTACATCCGGTCTGATGGTAACGCCGCCAGGGACAAGTGTGGCGGCATGGGGCAGTTTTCCGGCAAAGATTGCCCCCATTTTATGGGCAAGTCTGCGCATGTCCAGGGCCTTGAGATAATTCTTGACAGCGGTGATATTGATCTCCTGGCTGTCAATATAAGTTGATTCATATCTGGGGAGAAACGGGGCAGCCGGAAAAAGCGTGTTGGATGACAATTCTGCGTTTACCCAGGATTTTAATTCATTCAGGTCGGCATCTTTGCCGGTATAGCCCTGGACTGCTGTTATATCAATAAAATCCAGAGCAGAAAGCTGGTAAAAATGGAGGATATGATCCTGGAGATAGTTGGCCCCCTGGATGAGATTGCGCACAAGCCTTCCGTTTTCAGGCGGGACTATGCCGTAGGCCATATCCTGGGCATAAATAGATGCGATGCCGTGGGATACCGGGCATACACCGCAGATTCTCTGGGTGATCTGCTGGGAATCCAGAGGATCTCTTCCCTTAAGGATGGTTTCATAACCCCGGAACATCTCCCCTGAACTAAAGGCCTTGACTATTTTTCCAGACTCAACTTCAATGCTGATGGCCAGGTGTCCTTCAATCCGGGTCACCGGATCAATACGAATACGCTTTGACATAAAATAAGGATCTCCTTTCCCGTATCCATCTTTAACTCGATCATCAAGTTATTTGAACAGCACCGCCCCCAGCGGTTACCTGTCAGAACAGCGACCGACGGAAGCAACCGATAGGTGCGGCGCTCGGCCCTTCCATAAAATCTTGATAATCGAGTTTTATAATATCAAGTTCAGTTCTTTACACCCAAAATTACAGAAAATCAAATTAAAAGCAACCCTGTTTTTAAAAACCATGCACCAGGCAGATACAGTTTTTTTCAGTTTTTCTGCACAACCGGTATGGTCTGCTTTGTTTTTCTGATATGAACCACCAGTATTCCTGCTATAATAAAAAATCCCGCAGTTAAAAGATTCAGGGTTAATGGTTCGCCCAGGATCAGGACTCCGAAACATACGCCTGCAGCAGGCATGATAAAAACAAAGGAATGGACAGCTGTGACCCCGTATTTTTTGATCAAACTGTTCCATGCCACAAACCCAAAGGAAGCGGTCACAAAAGCCTGGTAAAAAAGGGCTTTGAAAACAGTTGGATTCAGAGAGTGGATCATGGGGGTATCCCAGAAAAAACCGCATAAAAGAAAAACTGGCACTGCAAAAAGCATGGGATATAAAACGATCTGCACGGCATTGAAGTCAGAGATGATTTTTTTTACGTAAACAGCATTGCACCCCCACAGCATGACCGCACAAAATACAAGCAGGTCACCGGTTTTTAAACCGCTGCCAGGGGTCGTGGAGTCAAGAAACAAAAACACAACCCCTGTAAACCCAAGGGTGATGCCAGCACTTTTTTTAAAAGTAATGCAGTCTCCTGGAATGAAAAAATGAGCCAGTATCAGGATAATAAAGGGAAGGAGATTTATAATGAGGGTACCGTGGGATGCTGTTGTCCTGGCCATCCCCGTATAAAAAAAGGAGAGCTGGGCTGTAAATATCAGTGCCAGGATTAACAGCTGTCTGGCCTGTTTTCCTGTGATGGCCAGGGGCACCCGGGTTGTTTTAGCAAACACGGTAATGGCTGCACCAGCCAGTGCAAATCTTATCCCTGCATTGGTAAACGGGCCCATCCCGGTTAAGCTTATTTTAATGGCCACGGCATTGGCCCCGAAAAGTATTCCCAGAAAAACAGCGCTGATGGATGCCGCCAGGGTTAACTCATTGTCTCTCAGGTTATATTCCACAAAACATCCTTCTTCAGTTATAAGCCATCAGTATTTGATTGCTGATTACTGACGGTTGATTACTTCTTCAAAAGGAATATTGTGTCATATAACTCCCTGATTATCAAGTTAAATGCGAAAATGGGGTCAGGCCTGCGTTATTGTCATTATCTTCCCTATCCAGTATAATCCCAAAAACGCCGTAGATAATGACAATAACGCAGGCCTGACCCCTCACAGGTATTAAGTTAAATGTGCGTTGGCCACTGCTGTATAGGAAACCCTGTGGCTGATTCTGTCTTTTTCTTCCAGCATATTGAGTTTGACCATTTCAAATTCCTCAATCAGAATAAACAGGTTCCCCTGGTTGTCGCACAGCTTCAGGCTGTAGGAATTGGTTTCTTCACTTGTGCCTGTTTTTGTGGTGATGCAGTAATATTCCTGGTCTTTCTGAACTTTCCGGTAAAACTCCAGATCCTTTATTTTATAAGGCAGGACGGTCCGGGAGGTGGTGAAAAACTCAAACAGCCCCCCTGTCTGAAACATGGCATCCATGATAACTGCCGGGGTTTGAAAATTAGGCGTAATGTTTTTTCTGAAAAATTCCTTTGTGCTTGAGTCCTTTACTGTGGTCACAAGCACCTTTCCGTCAAAGGAGGTCACCTCTGTTATGGTTTCAAACAGACCCTTCATAAAGAGGCGGCTGGGATGATACACAATGTCACTGTGCTGTCCGTCAAGTGTCACCGCATTGAATCCAGGCAGCTGGATTTTTTCGGGTTTTAAGGGTTGATCTGAAAAATGCACCTTTCCCTGGTAGTGAAGTGTGGGATCTCCCATGGCAATCCCTTTGGGATTTTTAAACTGGGATGAGATGCTGCACTCAAACACCCCTTTTTCCTTTTCCTTTGCTGTTATGGTCAGCTCCTTGGGTCTTGCCTTAAGCAATTTTATGCCGTAGGGAATGGAAAAATCGGAAAGTTTAACCAGGTGACCTGGAGCGTCTCCAAGGTCTGCTGCCGCCTCGGCCAGGGTTTCAATGCCCGTGGCCCCGAGAAAAACCGGTACGTCTGCCATGGCATGGTCGTTTAAAAAAAGATCCCGGTCAAGGTCAAGGGTGCGTGTAAACACTGCTTGTGTGGTATCCCTTGAAATCATCTGATCCAGGAATGGAAATTCAGGATCGTCAGGGTCTCCTAACACTTTGTCCCGGTCAAAGTCATAATCAAAACCGGAAAATACCATTTCCAGTTCTTCCCTGTCCAGCAGATCCGCCATAAAGAATTTTACCCCCTGATCCATGGGCAGGAACTGAATCCCTCTTTCCTGGAGCACTTTCATGACTGTGGGGTTGGTGGCCATGCCGGTTCCGGACCAGGCGGTCCAGGCGTATACTTTATAATTTCTATTGGGATGGCGCTGTTTTTCCCTGAAAAGGGCTTTGCTTAAAAAATCATTGGCAGCGGTGTAATCCACCTGGCCCTCATTACCGAACCGGGCCGTTACAGAGGAGAAGGTAAAGAAAAAGCTGTAATCCCTGTTTTCCATGGCCCTTAACAGATTGAGCATGCCCTTGACTTTGACATCCACCACCCGTTCAAAAGCCTTAATTTCCTTTTTAGGGATAAACTGGCTCATTTCCATGCCTGCCGCATGAAACACCCCGTCAATGGCCGGGTATTGATCCACCACCTGTTTCACGGCCTGAAAATCTGTCACATCCACCACATGGTAGTTCACCTCAACCCCCATGGATTTGAGATATTCAATGTTTTTGACTGATTTTCTTACCACCATGATCCGGTCTGCCGCGGTTTTGATCTCCAGCGGTCTGGCCTCGGGCTGGTCCGCTTTGACCATGGCCATGATGTCAGGCTGGCTGACATTGTTTTTCAGATATTTTTCATCCACTTTGTAAATATCATTGATGTCAAGAATGATCAGGTGAGTTCTGTATTGATTTACCACCTGTTTGATGATCTCATAGGTGATGCCGCCGGCGCCTCCAGTGACCAGCATGGTGGCGCCTTTTTCTAGGATGCTTTTGTTTTTTTCAGCAGGTCTCTGCTTCATGGATAAAACATGGCGGGTGTTGTTTCTATACCCTGCCTCCGCCCGTTTATCGCCGCTTAACAATTCATTGACAAAGGTGTCTGCAATGGCTGATCTGCTGCTGTCATTTTTGGGGTCTGCCTGGTTTTGATCAAAGGAGAAATCAACAATTTTCACCAAAGTGTCGGCCATTTCCTTGTTTACTGTTTTTAAAAGCCCGGCAAGGGCGGCAAAATGGGGATAAATGGGACCGCAGCCCGTCATGTAGGGAAAGATCACAGAATCAAAGGTGATGGTGCCAATGATGCTCTCCTTTGTGTCAAGTTCCTGAAACAGGCCTTTGACCAGGGCAAATACAGATTTAAACCCCATATTAAGGGCATCATTTTCTGTTTTGGATCTGGCATTCAGATCCCGGGTGTCTGTTGACCGGGGGGATTCAGCAGGGTCTGAAGCCTGTTCGTCAAAAAAGGCATCCAGGGATGCAAGGTGAATAAAGCTGTTGATGTTTGGGTGTTTTTCCTTGAGCCGGGCTGTTTGTTCTTCCATGGTGGGGATATCGGTCAAGTCAATTTGAAAATCCATGGACGGATCTTTGCCGATAAGGATGACCCTGCCCTTTTTTCCTTTTATTTTTTCACTTAATTTTTCAGCAAATCCGTGGCTGTCAGCAGTGACAATAAAAGTTTTACCCTTGAAATCGGCCCGGCCTGCTGTTTTAGTTTGATTCAGGCTCACGGGGCTGCCTGGAAGGGCTGCTTCTTTTGTTCTGATGACCAGTCGTTTTACTGGTGCAAGGGGGTCAGGGATATCATCTTCTTTTTTTTCCTGTACAATGGTTTCATTGTTTTCTAATGCCCTGGTTTGTGTTTTTTCTGGTTCAGAAGATTCAGGTCTGTCTCCTCCTGAAGGGGTGTTACCTTCAGGGGGGGTGTCATTTTCAGGCGGCGTATCATCAGGGGCTGTCATTTTCTCAATATATTGGGCAAGTTTGGCAATGGTGTTGAGATCCCTGAGCCTGAGGTCTTCTGGAACGGAAAATCCAAAAAATGAAGCAGCCTTGGCAAAGATTTCCACCTGTTTGACGGTATCAATGCCAAGATCAGCTTCAAGATCAAGGTCATCTTCGAGCATGTCCATGGTATAGCCGGTCTGGTCTCCAATGATTTCCTTGACTTTTTCAATGGGACCCTGGCCTTTCAGACCCGGGACGGGCTTTGTCCCGGCCTTTGGCGTGTCTTCTGGTTTTGGCGTAAGGTCTGCTTTTTGAGTCTCTTCTGCGTTTGTTCTGCTTTCTGCCTCCAGGGGCTGGTCCGCATTTGCGCTGCTGCCGGCTTTGGTTTCCACATACCGGGTAAGCCTGGCAATGGTGTTGAGATCCCTGAGCCTGATGTCGTCAGGGACGGAAAATCCAAAGAATGAAGCAGCCTTGGCAAAGATTTCCACCTGTTTAACCGTGTCAATGCCGAGATCGGCTTCAAGATCAAGATCATCTTCAAGCATGTCCATGGTATATCCGGTCTGTTCGGCAATGATTTCCTTGATTTTATCCCCAAATCTGCCTTGGGGTGTTTCAGTATCACCAGCGTCTTGTTGTTGTCTGTTTTCCCTGCCAGCGGTGATGTCTGCTCCTGTTTTTTCAGGCTGAATTTTTTCTCTGTCAGTCAAAGTGTCTTCTTGAGCTTCAACTTGAGCTGCAGCAGGTGCGCTTTGATCAGAATCGGCAGGCTTCTCTGCTGCAGGAGCCAGGGGTTCCGCTTTTTCAGTTTCCAGTTTTTCAGCTTCCAGATCGGCAATAACGCAAAGGGTGTTGTCAATGAGTTTAAGCTCAGGGGCTTCAGATCCGGTAATTTTTTTAAGCCATTGTTGATATTCAATGGAGCAGCTGTTTAATGAATTTAGGTCAAAATGGTTTTCCTCAATGCGCTTTACAAAGAGAAAGGCCAGATGTGAGCCAAAACCGGCCGCAAGATGCAGGCCATATTCAATATTTTCTTCTTTTTTACTGCTGAAATTCAGCTCCCTGAAATTTTCAGGGATATCCGTAAGGTTGGCAATGGGCGGGGCCTGCCGTTTCTGCAGGGCCTTGACCATGACCACATCTTCAATGGCAGCGCCCAGGGTGTGGCCTGTAAATCCTTTGGTGTTGGATATAAAAATGTTTTTAAGGTAATTTTTAAAAGTGGCTTTTAATGCGGATACTTCTGCATCTGCACTGCCGCCCCTGGCCGGGGTGTAGGTTTCATGGGACATGAACAAAAGGTTGCCTGCATAGTCTTTTTTATTCAGATCATGCTGTTTTTCAACCTTTTCAATAAAACGTGTCATCTCCCCTGTCATATGGGCAACATCAATATTATAGGTGTGATATGCAGAATTTGCCATGTGGGTCCCCAGTATTTCTGCCTGGCCGTTCATTCCCCTTGCCTTTACTGTTGATTCATTTTCTATGACAAGGCCCACTGCGCCGCTGCCGATAATGGTTCCGTTTCTTGCCTGGTCAAAGGGTTTTGCCGCTTCTGATACCCTTTTTTTAACTGTGGCAGCCCCCAGGGCAAGAAAGCCTGAACCGATCCACTGGTTCTGGGCCGCAGATGTGGCATTTTCACCGCCCACCACAATGACCCGTGTGCACCGGCCCACCCGTATCCAGTCTTCGGCAATGCCGATGGCCTGGGTGGTGGATGCGCATGCACTGGAAATAAGGGTGTTGGGCCCCTTTGCGCGTATGAGCTGGGCCAGGTGGGCAGACCCCAGGGGACAGAAATTGGCCAGCAGGTTTCTGTCAAATTTGTAGGTCCCCAGATCTTTTCGTTTCCGGCTTTTGATTTTAAAGAACCAGTCTGTAATGGTTTCCTTTACTGACATATCTTTGATGTTCTCCATCAGGTAGAAATAGATATTTTCAAATTCTTCATAGGGTTTGAGGTAGAATCGGTCATAAAGATATTTTTCCATTTCATTGACAATGGTTTCTGTGCTGGGGAACAAAGAGGTGATAATTACGCCGGTATCGTTCTGCATTTCTTTGGGAAGGGCAAATCCGTCGGGTATCATCTGTCTGCCGGAAGCGGTTCTTTTGTACTGCATGACAAGGGGGATACCCGCATCTTTTAACGCTTCAATGCCCGCTGCCACGGCAAGGGACATGCTGATGTCATACTGGGATTTAATGCCGTATTCCTCGGTTAAATCAAAGTATCCCAGCTGTCCTGCCAGTTGAATCACATCTTCTGTCTTAGTGATTTCAACAAATCTGGCATTGCCGTCGGGCTGTTTAAACAGCCGGGTAATGTTTTTGTCGGCAATTTTGTGCTGTTCTTCTATGGTTAAAGGCTCAATAAAATTGTTTCCCTCAAGTATCCTGTCAAAATTGTCTGCATTGAACACCTTTCTGGTTTTCCCGGGAAGCCCAACAGATACACCGGCAATGACGATTTTTTCCGTGTTGAAACAAAATTTTTCAACGGCGTGCAGGGCGGCCTCCTGTCTCTGTTTGAGATATTCTTCATAGAGAAGCTTTTCCGCCAGGTCTGCATTGTTTTGTTTAAAATCCAGAAAATCTAATCCAGGCGAGCCCTGGGTTTCAATTTTCAAAGGCTGATTTGAAAGCGTTCTGCTGCGGTCCTGATCTGCTGCGTTAACGTCTGCTCTGGAGCGTGTGAATATGGAGGAAAATGATTTCAGATAGCTGATGCACGCCTCAAAGGACTCAATCTCCCCTTTTTTAACATCTATGGTAACGGCATTCTGATACCGGGCAATATTGATGTTTTTCAAAAGATTGGACAAAAGGCGGGACGGACCGATTTCAATATAATGGGTTTTGCCGGACTGGTAGACCTGTTCAATGGACTTGATAAATTCAACCGGTGAGGTGATCTGTCTGGCCAGCAGATCCTTTACCGAACGTCTGTCTTCAGGATAGGGTGCGGCTGTGACATTGGAGATAATTCTTGAAAAATCAACCTCGTTAAACGTGATCTTTGCCAGGTATTCCCTGAGCTTTTCCCCGGCTTCCCTGAACAATGGGGTATGAAAGGCCCCGGAAAGATTCAGCTTTTTGTATACTGTATTTTCACGGCTTAAAAATGAGCAGAAATCATCAATGGCTGATGCGTTTCCAGAAACTGCCGTCTGGTTTTCACTGTTTTTGTTTGTGATATAGATATCAGACAAGTCCGACTTTCTGATCAGGGAAGCGGTTTCCTTTTCATTTTTAAACACCACCATTATTCTGCCGGGGAATTTTTCAGCTGCTTCTTTCATAAGATCGGCCCGCTTTATGATGAGTTTCATGGCATCATCAAAATCCAGCATCCCGCTGCAGAACAGGGCGGTATATTCACCAATGCTGTGACCGATGAAAAAGTCCGGGGAAAATCCCCCGGCATTGAGTTTGTCAAACAGGGCTGCAGAAGACAGAAATACAGCCGGCTGGGTGTTTTCCGTAAGGTTCAGGCGCTCATCCGGGTTGAACATGATATTCAGCAGGGAATATCCCCTTGTTTCAACAAAAAGGGCTTCTCCCCGGTCAAGGATCTGCTTTATGTCGGGATCATGGTGGTACAGGGCCTTCATCATGCCGGGCCGCTGGGAGCCCTGGCCGGATAAAAGGGCCACCATGCGCTGTTTGTTTCCCTGAGTGTCCGCTGAATACGGGGTGGTGTTCCTGATCTGTGTGTTTTCTTTCATCTGGCTTTTACTTGTTTCAGATATGGTTTTATGGGTTTTATCTGACCCTGAATAAACAGGCTCTTTTATTTCTTTAACCGGCTCTTTTATGGGTTCCTTTTCCTGACCGGCACGGGAAAAGCTGTTTTCCAGCACTGCTTGAGCACTGGATTCTTCTATTCGGTCCTGTTTTGGTGTGACGTCAATGAGGTCCGCCGGCAGCGTTGAAACAATCATGTGGCAGTGGTTGCCCCCTATGCCGTTGACATTGCTTGCAAACCGCAGGGGTTTTTTGTTGACTGCGTTAGAGTCCGGATCAAATGCTCTGATTTCTTTTCCCGGTTTTAGAATCCGGCTTTCCTTCATGGTGGAGTATTCGTCCGAGTAGTTGAAATCCGGAAGCAGGGTTCTTTTTTTGTTCATAAGCACCACTTTGGCAAGGGCCACTGCCGGGTTGGCTGCCTTGAAATAGCCGAACTGGGGTTTGACATTGCCGCAGGACAGTTCATGGTCAAAGGATTTTTCAATCACCTGTTTTTCAATCATGTCCCCGAGCATATTGGAAAAGGCAAACAGATCCAGATGGGTGATTTCATGTCTGGGAATACCGCTTCTGCAATAGCAGTCGCTGATGGTGGAGACAAAGGTCTGCTCTGAAGGGGCAAGAAGATGATCCGGAGCGCTGGATTTGATTGCAGTCTGGTTGATCTCGGCGTAGATCTCCATGTTGTTTTCTCTGGCTTTTTTGTATGTGGTAATCACGTGAATGGCGGCCCCTTCGCCCATGACATACCCGTCCGCCCTGGAGTCAAAGAAGTTGCACTCGCTGCGGGATAACAGTCCCAGGCGCTTGAATGCCATTAAAACAGCAGGGAACAGGTTGGCGTCCACGCCCCCGGCCAGGGCAAAGTCCAGATCTTTAAAGGCAACACTTCTGGCTGCGTTTCTTATGGCTACCACTGCTGAGGCGCAGGACGCATCAATCACATAATTGGCTCCGTTCAGGCCGAAATGGTTGGCAATTCTTCCGGATATGATATTGGAGAGAAGGCCTGGTGTGGTATCTTCATTGTTTTCCGGAATTCTCTGCCTGATCTGTTCCACCAGTTTTTCTGCAATTTCCCTGCTTTTTTCCGGAGAAACAGATTTGCTGTTTTTTATGATTTTTGCCAGATGCTCCTTTCTGACCCGCAGGATATTTTTGTTCTGGCGCTCACCTGGGATTGTGCCGAGGATAACACCAATCTTGTTTCCTTTGGTCAGGTGGTTTTCAAGCCCGGAGGTTGAAATGGCTTCATCTGCCGCCTCCAGTCCGTAAATCTGGCCCTTTTCAATGGACCGCACGGTTTTAGGCGGCATTCTGTATTTGGCGTTGTTAAATTTGAAATCCTTAATTACCCCGGCCTGTACCATGGGAATGTGGTAGATGGATTTGTCTCCCATGGCAGCGTAAGACGTATTGGAAAAAATATCTTCCGGAACAGGGGAAAGCTGCTTTTCACCGGTGGTGAGTTTTTCCCAGAAGTCATCAATGGTCTTAGCGCCGGGAAGCATCACGCCCAGGCCTGCAATAACAATTCTGTCATCATTGAAATCATAGTCGGGATCATCAAAAATCAAGCGCTTAACAGGAAGATAATTTGCGGTTAGTTCTTCAACCAGAATATGGTAGTTGATTCCGCCAAATCCATAGGAACTGACCGCAGCTTTTCTTGACCGGCTGCAGGTCTTTATTCGTACGTCATCCTTGTCTGATGCCTGGTGCTGAAGGGTGACAGCTGATGGCTGAGAGTTTTCTGAAGCAGGGTGGGGAGCACAGAGTTCATCCCTGTCCCATTTTTCAGGCTGGGTGACAATGTAAAGGGGCGAGTCTTCAATATCATGGTTTTTTGACAGGGTTTTAAAATTGGCATTGGGGGGTATGATTCCCTTTTTAACGGCCAGAACAGCCTTCATCAGACCGGCAGCGCCGGCAGCCCCCAAAAGATGGCCGATCTGGGATTTTACCGAGCTGATCCCTGTTTTCCTGCTGGTGTAAAACTGCTTTAATGTTTCAAGTTCAGCCTGGTCTCCCATGATGGTGGATGTGCCGTGGGCCTCAATAAAGCGGACGTCTTCCGGTTTTACGTCTGATTTAAGTTTTTCATAGCATCTTTTAAGGCAGAGGAGCTGTCCCTCGGGGTTGGGGGCGGCAATGGCCTTTCCCCGGCCGTCAGAGCTTGATCCAATGCTTTTTATAATGCCGTGGATATTGTCTTTGTCCCGGAGGGCATCCTTCATCCGTTTTAACACAAAGACACTTGCCCCTTCGCCCAGGATAAACCCGCCGGCCCGCTCATCAAAGGGGAAAGAGCCTTCAGCGGAAAGGGCGCCCATTTTGCAGAAGCCGATAAAGGATTCCGGGGCCAGATGGGTGTTGACACCGCCCACAAGGACCTGGTCGGATTCGCCGGATAAAAGCGCATCGCATCCTGCCTCCAGGGCGGCAAAAGAGGACGCACAGGCAGCATCCACCACATAGTTTTCTCCCCGGATACCCAGATGCCGTGCGACTCTGGATGCTTCAATATTGAGAAGCATGCCGTGGACCGGGTCGTACCCCGGGTTGTTGCCTTCCATTCCCTTTTGAAGGTCTGCCGTGAGATTTTCTTTTTCTGAGGGGGAAAGGGCCTGAAATCTCTCGTTCTTTTCAAGCATGGCAAGGACTTCAGGAAAATGATATTTAAACTGAAGCTCATTTCCCAGTTCATTGCCAAGGCAGGTGGCAATGACCACGGATACTTTTTCAGGGTTCCTGCAGGAAAACCTTAAATCCGCTCCCAGGCAGCCGGCGTCCTCCACGGCCTGGTAGGCGGCTTCAAGAAGGATCTGCTGGCTCCTGGAAAGTTTTGCTGTTTTTTCACTGGTATAGCCAAATCTTTCCTGGTCAAATTCAAAATTCTCAATCAGCCCGGCAATTTTGGTATAGGATTTGTCTTCGGCCTTTTTGTCAGGATCGTAGTAAAGGCTTTTGTCCATGCGGGAATCGGGCATTTCCTTGATAAAATATTTTTTATCAAGGATGTTTTCCCATAATTGTTCAGGACTGTCTGACCCTGGCAGTATACATCCCATGCCGATGACTGCGATTTCATCGTTGATCTGATTTTTTTCAGAGGAAAAAATTTCAAGCTTGGCCAGGTTGTTGAAAAGCAGGTCTTTGGTATTGAAGAATCGGTCGTGGATGTCCTTGATCAAAAGGGGTTTTTTAAAGAAGGCAAGGCTGTCTCCCACCAGAAAATTGCCGTGTTTCTTATGTTCTATCCCTTCAAAATAATGATAGTTTTCCGATCCGGGATGGTTAAAGTCCGGCAGAAACCCTTTGGCGCCGATGAGAAGGGAGCCGATATTTTTTTTCTCAAACGCCCTTTTTTTAACCTCAAGTTTTTCTTTTTTCCGGATCATCTCCTTTTCCGTCTCAATCATCATCTTTGCAAAGTCAGTAGGGGCCGTTCTGGAAGCAAGGCCCACAGTAGTGCCGATAACCATGGTTTCATTTTCTTTTGAAATGATTTCCTGGTACTGCTTTGTCATGCTTTTTGTATCCACAATTTCTTTGGAAAACAGATAGGCGCTGCCCACCTGAATCCCTATTTTTGCGCCTTTGGCTGCCAGATGCGAGGCAAAGCCTGAAATAAAACAGGATGCAAAACAGGTGGAAATTCCTCCGGCAAATATCAGGGTAAGGGCTGACAGGTCTGTTTTGTCATGATCCTCTGAACGGGTTTCAAGCAGTTTTGAAATTGCAGCTTCCCAGAGCACAAGGCTTGTTAAGGCCCCCACGTGGCCGCCGGCTTCTGTGCCTTCAAAGATAAACCCGGGGCAGTTTCATATGTTTAAATTTTTGTTCATTGTTCTTTGTTCGGTGCCT
>JAWOEJ010000385.1:0-7940 GCA_046482845.1 Desulfobacteraceae bacterium
GTTTTCCGTCGAGAAGCATGTAAAATACAATAATGAGCATCAGACAGAAATAAAAAACAAATTTAAAAACATTTGAGGCAATAAAACCAGTCCAATCCCCACAATGGGAAGAAAGGCAAGAAAGCCCATAATCACTCCCCATAAAAAAGGGGCCTGAAGTCCGAAGATGTAAAATACAATGCCGCCCAGAACCCCTTGAATTAAACCGCCAACACCGTTGCCCACCAGTACTGCACCAGCCATGTCCCTGAATTTTTCAAACAATTTGATATTATACTGTCGGGGCAGAGGGGAAAGATCGTAAACATAGTTGATAAATCGTTTTCCGTCGAGAAGCATGTAAAATACAATAATGAGCATCAGACAGAAATAAAAAACAAATTTAAACACATTTGAGGCAATAAAACTGGCCTGCTGAAACAGAGACAGACCCACTATTTTGCCGATTTCCGATACCGGCCGGATCAGTTCTTCCCAGGTAAGAACCGTTTTTACGCCCAGGGCAGAAAACATATTGTTTATGCGGTTAAGGGTCTCTGTGTTTTCCAGCAGTTCTTTGAGCTGATTGCTTAAAACCGCATTCTTGCCCATCAGATAGAGGTCATAGGCTTCCTTGGAAAGGATTCCCACAAAAAAGAAAATCGGAACAAACACAACAAAAAAAATGACCAGGCAGGTCAGTGCCGATGCTGTTTTTGCCCCGATTTTTTTTGACAAAAATGTGTAAAACGGGGAAAAAATACCTGTACAGAGAAACCCCATGACAATTGTGGCAAAAAATGGGATTATCAGCCTTACTGCAAAGATAACAGATATAAAAAACAGAAATAGAAAAAAAAAGAAAACTGCTTTTTCAGAAGAACTCTGCTCCAAACTGCCACCACCATCAATGCCAAACCAGGGAGCAGATCAGATGTAAAAACACGTCATACCTGATATCTGCCCCCGGTTTAATATAAAAACCCTGATATGCCTGCCCACCCTAACTGCTTGTACACCCTACTGCAGCCGCATAAAGAAGAATTTCAAAGATTATCACCTGTACAAAGCTTCCAAAAAAATGATAAACAATTCCGCCGCCTATGATGGCTGGAACTGCTGTAAAAATAAGAATACCCAGTTTCCTTGAAATATCCATTGTTCATCCACCTTGTCAATTTAATAATTTATCAGAGTTCCCTGACAGTTTAATTCTTCCCTGACAGGATGATCTGTTCAAATGTTTTCATGGAAAAATTTACTCAACTTTCCTTGTATCACCTGGAATCCTGCAAGTAAAGTGAAAATCAAAGATCTATCTTTCAATGATCATTGCCATTCCCATGCCGCCGCCAATGCACATGGTGATAAGCCCTGTTGAATATCCCTTTCTTGCCATCTGGTTGATGGCCGTCACCATCTGCCTTGCGCCGGTGCAGCCGATGGGATGACCTAAGGAAATACCGCTTCCCAGTTCATTGGGCCTTTCTATTTCAATATCCAGTTCTCTCATGCATCCAATGGCCTGGGCAGCAAAGGCTTCGTTGAGCTCTATCATATCCATATCCTTGACCGTCATGCCCTTTTGCGTCATCAATTTTCTTACCGCCGGCACAGGGCCCAGCCCCATATAGGCAGGATCAATCCCGCCTGAAGCAAACCCCTTGATGGTTGCAAGAATTTCAACCCCCATTTCAAGGGCTTTTTCCCGGGTCATGAGCAGCACGGCTGCTGCCGCATCATTGATCCCTGATGCATTGCCTGCAGTAACACTGCCGTCTTTTTTAAAGGCGGGTCTCAACCGGCCCAGTTTTTCCATACTGGTGTCCATGGGTCTTTCATCTTTGTCCACCAGGATCTCTTTTTTTCTGGATTTCACCGGAACCGGAACAATCTCAGCGGCAAAGGTTCCGTCATTCACCGCCTTAAGGGCCCTTTGATGACTCAGCAATGCCAGCTCATCCTGTTCCGTACGGGAAATACCGTATTTTTCAACAATATTTTCAGCTGTAAATCCCATGTGATATCCGTAAAAAATTTCATAAAGCCCGTCAAATACCATAAGATCATGAATATCGCCGGTTCCGGTAAGCTCCATTCTGTGACCCCATCTTGCCTTGGACAGAGCCATAGGCGCATTGCTCATGCTTTCCTGACCGCCTGCAATGATGATATCAGATTCTCCTGTCATAATGGCCTGGGCTCCTAAAGCAATGGCCTTAAGCCCGGATCCACAAATCTTGTTCACTGTAAATGCCGTTGTCTGCCTGGGAATTCCTGCAGCAATCATTGCCTGTCTGGTTGTGTTCTGGCCCTGGCCGGCCTGGAGAACATTACCCATGATGACTTCATCAATATGAACAGGGGTAAGCGTATCATCGTAATCATACCCTTTTTTCTCAAGATCAATCTGTCCCTGATCTTTAAGGGCATCCGGCCCAAACGCCTTTACATCTTCATCGGCTGCCGGTCTTAGCCCGACTCTCTTGAGCAGGTCCTTCATCACCAGGGTTCCGAGGTCTACAACAGACACACTCTTTAAAGAACCGCCAAAAGATCCCACAGGGGTTCTGACTCCACCTACCACCACAACTTCATTCATGCTAATGCCTCCTGATTATTGATTTTATTCCATGCACCAAATTATAAATCCAAATCCAGAATTCTATTACTCGGTTATCAAGTTTTTTGAATACCGCCGCCCCCAGCAGTTGCCTGTCAGGAACATTGAGAACCAAAGGAGATCAGACTTTTTCCCTGCCAGGCGTTGCGACAATCAAGCTGTTTGAGGACCAGTGGCCCCAGGTCGCCGATTTTTAGCCTGGCAGGGAACGAGTTCTCCGTCGGTCGCTGTTCTGACAGGCAACTGCTGGGGGCGGCGGTATTCAAAAAACTTGATGATCGAGTGTTAGGTTTTAGCTGAGTACTGATGGCTGACGGCTGAAGGCTTTCATATAAACCCAAACTCATCAAAAATCTGAAAGAGTTGGTTTCTGGGCGGATCTTCGGCTTGAAACCCGTTTTTATTTAAATACCTTGCATACGCACAGGTATAAGCCTATCATGTATCATATCTCTGTATCTAACTTTTTAAAATAAAATAAAAACTGGAGACAATCCGTGTCAAATATTCAACGTGCGATTTTAACCCATGGGGGAGCAGGCTCGGATCCCAAAGATTTTGACGGCCCAGAATCTGCTGCCGGCAGAGGAATGGATCTCATGGCCCATGGAGGGACAGCTTTGACGGCTGTGGTGGGTGCTGTGAGGGTTTTAGAAGATGACCCCCGGTTTAATGCCGGTACGGGTTCAAGGTTGAGGATTGATGGTCATACCATGCAGCTTGATGCCTCCTGTATGACGAGCAGCAATGAATTCGGAGCGGTTGCCTGTGTGGAAAATATTAAAAATCCAATTGATTTAGCCTGTGGGGTCTTGCGTTATTCTCCGCATATCCTTCTGGTGGGAGACGGGGTCAGGATTTTTGCAATGGCCTGGTCACATATTACGGAGCACAAATAATAATGGCAGTGAATTCCTTATTCCAGGGCCGTTTGATTGCAATTGGCGGAAATGAAGACAAGGCAGATGAATTGATCGTGCTTAAGCGCGTTGTCCGGGAAATCGGAAAAACTGAGTTCAAGGTCGGTGTCATTACCACGGCAAGTGAAGATCCTGAACAGCGCGGTAAAGACTATCACAGAGTATTTACCACGCTTGGCGCGTCCAGGATAGACATCTTTAATATAAGAGAAAGGGTGCAGGCCAACAGTAGAAAATCCGCACAAACTATAGCGGATCTTGATTTGATTTTTTTTACGGGCGGAGACCAGTTGCGGCTGACAACCATCATGGGAGGGACAAGGATATTTGACGCCATTCAAAAGCATCTCGAAAATGGGGCGCTTATCGCAGGCACCAGTGCCGGGGCAGCCGTGTTTTCCGACACCATGATTTATGAAGGGAAAAGTGAAGACGGACTATTCAAGGGCAGTGTTCTTTCAACATCTGGATTCGGGTTTGTGGATAAAATCATTTTTGATACTCATTTTATGTCAAGGGGGCGGATTGGGCGGCTGATTCAGATTGTCACCTCAAATCCTACCTGCATCGGCGTTGGTATTGGTGAGGATTCAGGCGTTATTCTCAAGGGAGACGGGGGTGCCGAGGTCGTGGGGACAGGACAGGTGATTATTGTTGATGGATGCGGTATCGGGGTTTCCAACATCATGGATATCAAACCGGGGGAGCCCATTGCCGTGGAAAATGTTCGCATTCATTCGCTGGTGGATGGGTATGGGTATAATTTTAAAAAAAGACGGTTTCTTACGCCATTGTCCCTGTCAACGCAGGAGGAGCTATGATTAAGATTAAAGAATTAAGAGCATTGCGCGGCCCCAATCGACACACCCGGCATACCGCCATATTTATGGTCCTGGATATTGATGCCTATGAGGATCTGCCATCGGATAAACTCCCAGGTTTCTCAGACCGGTTATTGGCTTTGATACCCAGTCTGCAGGAACACGGCTGCTCCATTGGAAAACCCGGGGGCTTTATCCAGCGCCTTGAAAGGGGAACCTGGGCCGGTCATATTATTGAACATATTGCCATTGAGCTTCAATGTTTGGCCGGGATGAACATTGGATACGGAAAAACCCTGGATACATCACAAAGAGGGGTTTATATTGTGGTCTTTCGGTATCTTGTGGAATCTGCGGGGTTAAAAGCGGCCAAATCTGCTGTATCTTTGTTTGAAGCCGTTGCCCGGAAAGAATATTTTGATATCAGCCGGGTCGTGTCCGATCTCAAGGTGCTGCGGGAAAATCATATGCTGGGACCCACGACCTGGAGTATTGTTAAAGAGGCCCAATCCAGAGGAATTCCATTTATCCGGCTCAACGAAGAAAGTCATATCCAACTGGGCTATGGGGTGCATCAAAAACAGATTCAAGCCTCCATAAGCTGTCAGACGTCGGCCATTGCCGTGGAAACTGCCGACGAAAAGACCCGGGTGAAAACCTATTTAAAAAGGGCAGGCATTCCGGTTCCCGGGGGCCGGGTGGTATCTTCCGGGGAAGACGCACTTTTTGTTTTTGAAACCCTTGGCACTGCCGTAGTTGTCAAGCCGGATGTGGGGAATCATGGTAACGGATCCACCATTAATGTGACCGATCCTGAGCAGTTGAAGATGGCGTTTCACGCGGCGTTTGCTTACCACCCCGATGTTATTGTGGAAGAATACGTCAAGGGAGGTGATTTCCGTCTTTTGGTCATTAATGGGAAATTTGTTGCTGCGGCAAAAAGAGAACCAGCCCATGTCATCGGGGATGGACGATCCACCATCCATGAGTTGATTCAAACCGTAAACTCTGATCCCCTTCGCGGGTTCGGGCATGAAAAGGTGCTCACCCAGATCGAAGTCGATAACATGACCCAAAGGCTTTTGGCTTTAAAAGGCCTTACAATAGATTCTGTCCCGGGCAGACACGAGGTGGTCTATCTCAAAGCCACAGCCAATCTCAGCCAGGGGGGGACGGCAACGGATGTCACCGATGAGGTCAGCCCGGATATCCGCTTCATGGCCGAACGGGCCGCCCGGATCATCGGGCTGGATTGTGTTGGTGTTGATGTTCTGGCAGAAGACATCTCACTGCCCCTTGAGTCCTCCGGCCTTAAGGTGGTTGAAGTGAATGCCGCACCAGGATTCCGCATGCATCTTGAGCCGACAAAAGGTATCCCCCGCAATGTTGCAAAGCCCTTTGTTGATATGCTCTTCCCAATGGGGTATGCCCAGGTTCCCGTTTTAGCCGTGACCGGAACAAATGGTAAAACCACAACCTGTAAACTCATTGCCCATACCCTCAAGTATTCAGGGAAAATCGTCGGCCTGACCTGCACGACCGGTATTTTGATTGACGGAAAGCCGGTTTTATCAGGGGATTACAGCGGCCCGGAAGGGGCCGGTATTGTTCTCAGGGAACCATCAGTGGACCACATTGTCCTGGAAGTGGCCCGTGGGGGGCTTGCCAGACGGGGTCTTGGCGTCAGTCAGGTTGATGTGGGGGTTGTGCTGAACATTGGAAAGGATCACCTGGGAAGTGACTGGATAGAATCCCAGGACGATTTGTGCATGATAAAATCCACTGTGGTGGAGGTGGTCAAAAAAACGGGAATTTCCGTTTTAAACGCAGATGACGAAGCCACCATGACGATTCTGGATCGTGCCCGCGGAAAGGTTATTTTATTTTCTTTGGACGCAGATAATCAAAAGATTAAAGCGCATATAAAAACTGGTGGCACAGCCGTCACCCTGGTCGGCAGAAATGTTATTATCAGAGATCGTGAACTGGATATCCATATTTGCACCCTTGAAGAAATACCCATTACCTTTGACGGAATGATCGATTTTAATATTTCAAACACCCTTGCTGCAGTGGGCGCCCTGCATGGCGTGAGCATTCCCATTGATCAGATTCGAAACGGCATTATGACTTTTTATCCCACGCCGAATCAAAACCCCGGCCGCATGAATTTATTTGATTTCCAGACATACAAGGTCCTGCTGGATTACGGTCATAATGCAGAATCCGCCCGTGCCATTTCCAGGTTATTGCCGCGACTTTCACCTGGAAGGAAGGTCGCCCTGTGCCATGGGACCGGAAACCGCACCGACGAACAGATCATTGACTATGGAAAAGCCCTGGCAAAGACATACGATTATATCCTGCTGACTGATTTTGACCCGCGCAACAGACCCGTCGGGGAGACCCCGGGCCTGGTTTATGAGGGATTGATTCAAGGGGGGTTCAGCAAAGAAAATATTGAAATCGTTCCGGAACCGGATAAGGCTGTGGATACTGTTTTTTCAAGAGCACAACCAGGAGATCTGCTGGTCATTCAGCCCGACGAGCTTGAGCCCGTCATGAGTCAAATCAATGAAAGATATCGAAAAATTGTGACGCGCGTTGTAAGCTCTTAATTTTTGATTTTTTTTAGAAACCAGGTCTCTTTCACTGGTATTGGCCATCTGTTGCCCAGCACTGGATTTTTTGCGTCAGTCTGGGAAATCCACGTATACAGGTTCAATGGGATAGCTTTTGACTTTGGTCAGAAACAACAAATAGGGTATTGACATCAATTATACCATAAATTATACTCATAGTATAAATTTATGGAGGAACGAAAAATGCCAAATATAAAAACCGCAATTTCAATTGAAAAACCAGTATTTGAAAAAATGGATGTACTCGCTAAAAATCTCAAGGTGTCAAGAAGCTTCATTTTTTCTCAAGCTGCCAAAGAATTTATCCAGCGGCATCAAAACAAAGATTTGCTTGAACAAATTAACAAGGCTTATGATGACCAGTCAGAATCTGAGTCCCTGGTTTCTAAAATGCGATCAAAACATCATGAACTGGTGAAAGAACAATGGTAATTAAACAAGGTGAAATATACTGGATTAAACTAAATGAACCAAAAGGTTCAGAACCCGGTTATCGTCATCCTCACCTTGTTTTGCAAAACAATCTATTCAATCAAAGCCGAATAAATACAGTTGTCGTTTGTGCCTTAACCTCGAATTTGAAAAGAGGCAGTGCTCCAGGAAATGTAACTTTAAAAAAGGGTGAAGCCAATATCCCAAAAAAAAGTGTGATTAATATATCTCAACTCTTTACAGTCAATAAAAGTGATCTGATCGAAAAGATTGGTATTCTGTCAAAGGAAAGGTTTTCTGATGTTTTAGAAGGGGTAACTCTTTTAATGGAGCCAAGAGAAATCGACTAACTTTCTCATGCTCAACAAAAAAATGCACTGGGGCTGCAGCGTGCACTAATTGCAGGCCCTTATTTATCAACCGTTTTCGTGCAAACACTAATTAGCCGCCCGGCCCGTGATTTTATCGTTGGCCCGGGGATGGCCTGGCCTTGGCGCATTTCAATAATGTTATACAGATCTTC